>VCMI01000137.1 GCA_006222135.1 Thiomicrorhabdus sp.
AAAGCATTACCAGTATTGGTGAGAAAACAGCCATGGACTTAATAACGTTTAATCAAAGATATTAAGACGTTTTGACAAAGCAAAAAACCTAGGCTAGTTTTGCAGGGCTGACACCTCAAATCATTCAATCTGGGACGAGTGTAAATAGCTCCAGGTTGTCTAAAATGGGTAATGCCAATTTAAGGAAATGCCTGTACATGCCAGCCATTAATGCAATGGCTTACAACGTGCCATTAAAGAGATTTGCAGACGGATTAAGGGCTAAAGGCGTAGCAAGCGGAAAGATTAAAGTGGCTGTCATGCGTAAATTAATTCACATTGTGTTTGCTGTTTTAAACAGTGGCAAACCTTTTGATCCAGAATATAAGATGTGTGTTTGACTTAAAGAATCAAACACGGTATCTGGTCGTTTTAAAAAACAGGGTAAAATTAGCAAAAATTTAAGCTAATTTTACTGTCCGCTTAGAAAGGTTTGAGAACAACTAGAACCAAAATAACAAAGACTAATAACAATGGAATTTCATTCGCCCAGCGGTAATAAACGCCACTGTGGTTTAAATGACCTTCTTGCATTTCTTTCATGCGACGTTTAGTCCATAGATGGTAAACCAACATTAACACTACAAAAGCTATTTTGGCATGCATCCAACCCGTTGCGCTTGGGAAATAAACCACCCACAACCAGATACCGGTACCAATTGCGAACATCATCATAATGGTCATAAACTTATAGAGTTTTTTGCGCCATAATCGCTAAACGTGCAACATCTTCTCCTGCTTTTTGGCCTTCTACAAAATGAACAAAGATACGTGGCAGATAAAAAATACCCGCCATCCATGACATCATAAATAAGATATGAAATGTTTTTAACCAAAGCATGCTGTTTTCTCCAAATGAAATGACTGCAAAGGGTGCAGAATCTTGCGTGAATCTGTATCATATCTAATTTGAAAATAATTAAAACCCTAAACAAGGAATTCAACATGAATATCGAAAATAACAAAGTCGCGTTAATTGAATATACCTTAACGGATAGCGCCGGTGAAGAGATTGATGCTTCTAACGGTACTCCATTAGCCTATTTACACGGGCAAGGTAACTTAATCCCTGGATTAGAGAAGCAGCTTGAAGGCAAAACAGTTGGTGATAAGTTTACCGCTAAAATTGCGGCAGAAGATGCTTATGGAGCACGTGTCGATGCGTTAATACAGACGGTCGGCAAAGAGATGTTTCAAGGCGTTGAAGAGCTTGAAGTCGGCATGCGTTTTGAAGCACAGTCTGAGCAAGGTATGCACTCAGTAGAAGTCACTGCGGTCGAAGGTGAGCAAGTGACTGTTGATGGCAACCACCCACTTGCTGGTCTTGAGTTAACATTTGAAGTAGAAGTGACTGGTGTGCGTGAATCAACGCCAGAAGAAACTGAACACGGCCATGCTCATGGTACGGGTGGACACCAACACGATTAAGTCCTAATAATACTTAATAGGCTTAAACCTAAGTGGTTCTAATTATAAATTAGAGCCACTTACATGTCATAAACCATACAAAATCTAACTATATCCCCATCTTCCTTTAGCTTAACCCTCCAAACTAACTATTCTTCCAGGTGTTTTCACCTGATATTTGCCCACGTAAAGGCATAATCCACATTTGATATAATGATGTGAACAACATCACTGCGGCCGCTAGACTGTAACCAAATCCACCAATAATAACTAGATAGGCAAATCCCGGATTGATTTTAGTTAACCACCAAGACGCGACATCGAGGATTAAGAAAGCAAAAGGTACGATAATCAAAAAGGCTTTGACCCATTTTTTAAAGCCAACGGCCATTGAGAAGATCAAACCGATAAAGAAAAAGATAAAAGCAATCCCAAACAGGTGGATATGCGAAACACGCGTCAGCGCTCCAATCTCAGCGCCTTTATCAATCTTGGCAATGTTCTGCATGATATCGTACTTTGTGACATTGGGCAGGGTTGGGATATTTGCATGACACAAGGCACATTTTGGCATCAACAATAGGTTTAATCATCGGTTCCCACTGTTCTTGTGGCGCACCCTCTCTAGCCCATTTAATCAGTGTTAAATTTTCTTCTGGGGTAGCTTTGTCTTTCATCGAACCATTCAACTTACTTTCTAGCTTAGAGCCCTCTCTATTGCCATAATAACTATAGACGATATCATCAACTGATAAACCAAATTCACCGTCAGCCATGCCGTGAGTCAGCATAATTTGTGCGCCAGCCATCATTAAACCCAGACCAGTAACTAAAATATACCCTGTAAAAAGTGCCTTAACCGAGAGAGAAAGACTCGGAAGGTTTAACCAAGATGGTTCTTTCATGATGACTCCTTTTAGTGAACGACTGATAAAATACATACCCAATCTTTTTTATAAATTTAAATAAAGATAATGAATCTTAACCTTAACGATATTCTGCGTAAATACCAGTAACCAATCTATTAAAACTAAGAAGTTCAATAAGCGGGTATTTGGGACCATCAACGATGAATTGATTAAGCCGCTTATCAATGAAGTGTATTTACCAATAATGATTTTTAAAAAGGCCTGTGAAACACTCGTGTCTCAGCCCCCACGGATACCCTCTAGATTCAGAAAAAAACTAAGGTTTAGAGATTAAAAAGTCCTCATAATCCAAGTCGCCTGTATCCACTACTACTGGAATCGCCAGCAGTCCAACACCCGCGGCCTTAACACTTTTCGCACTGCCTGAAATTAAGGGGTGCCAATTAGGCAAACTTTGTCCACGGTACAATACTCGGTAAGCACAGGTGTCCGGCAGCCAATCAAATTCAGCGACACGTTCTTTAGTGAGTTGCACACAGGTCGGTACATTGGTGGATCTATTCGCATAATCACTGCACTGGCCGGTTGCCAAGTCTGAATAAGCGCAGACCACTCCTGTATAGACGATCTCGTCGGTCTCGTCATCTTGTAGCTTAGTCAGACAGCACAAGCCACAGCCATCGCAGACGGACTCCCACTCTGGCTGTGTCATTTCATCTAGACTTTTGGTCTCCCAAAAAGGGGCGGTATGTTCGGACGAACTCATTATTTAAATACTCGTGTCATTAAGGTTAAGAAAACAAGGTAATGATAAGCTATTCTGAGCGAAATCTGCCCTTACCTTTATTATTGCCTGCATTATTAAAACTGATTCCAAGGTTTTCCCCAGATTGTTATTAATTGCTGACTCGTGGATTTGAGATAAACCTCGCCCTCTTCTGGTGGTCGCACAAATTGATAGAGCTGATTATAAAGCGTGAATTGTATCGCAAAAGCATGTAAGTATCCCCTATCAGCCAAATTAGCTTCATTCGCATCGCTGTACCGAACATCTCCGAGGATAGGCGCACCAATGCTTTTAAGGGCGACTCTTATTTGATGTGTTTTGCCGGTAATCGGTTTCACCAAATAAAGACGTAAGCCTGGCTCTATCGATTGACTGATAAACTGGGTTTTGGCTGGACTCTCTTTGGATTTACTCAGTTTCCAGTTACCTCGGCGTGCCGGTAACATGTCGCCAATCACCCAGCCCTGTTTCTTTTTCGGTTTTTTGTCAGAGATGGCTAAATAAAACTTCTGAACAAGATGCAACTCAAACATCACCTGAAAGGCTTGCGTCGTTTTTTATTCAAAGCAAAAATCACTAAACCCGAGGTCATCTTATCCAAACGATGCACGGGATATAAGACCTCAACCCCTAAAGCCTGCTTAACCAAAACAACCAGGCCTGGTGACTCTTCGGAGTGGAAATTTAAACCTGCGGGTTTACTCACCACCACAAAATCGGCGTTTTGAAAAACCACCGTACTGTTTAATCGACTCTCTTTCACAAACGATTCTCACTTACTGTAAATTCACTCTCTGCCATAACCACCCCATTCACCAACAGTTCCATCTTATGTTTTCCGGCGTAATAAGTTCGGGTGGAAATCATTTTAAAATCATGGTGTTTGTTAATGTTCTTAACAGCCGTTATTGCCATAAACTCACTTATCTTAAACACTTTTCTATAAGGAGTCTTCTGCTTTCTGACAAAACTAATGGCATATTCAAGACGTACTTTTTGGCCCATAAATTTTTCTAAATTAAGGGAGAGTTGAAAATCTATCTTTTGCCCTATCGCCACTTCCGAAGCAACCGTCCAATTTTCAACACTTATCCCCTGAGGATTTTTATAACCTATTAGAGTTAGCGCTTTTGCATCACCCTGTTTTAACAGAGTGCGTAAGCCGTGTTTAATAATCCAATCTGTCTCGACACTCTGCCCATGCCATTGGCAACACCAACCCAACACCCAATCTGGATGATCTTTAGAGATATCATTCAGATTATTGGCGACACTCTTACGGACATAAAGACTATTATCAAAACGTAAGGCGTCTAATATTGGACGTAAGGGTTCGGGCTCTTTCTTGAGCGCGACCAAAGCCCGCCCCCAGGGTAATCTAGGTCGACATCCTTCACTGGCAAGGCGACGAATATGCTCATTAGAATGTCCTGACCACTGCAGCATCAACTTTAAGGTGTCGGCTTGATTGCATTCTATAAAAGGGCGAACAGCAAATTCTGAACTCGATCCTTGAGTTAAACGTGTCAAGGCAGGCAAAGATTCTAGTGGTTTATTTAAGCCGTACAATTCAATAAAGTCTGGGAATACTAAGTGCGGTAATCCGGAAAAGCTTTTAGAGACGGATTCTAAGACAGGTAAAGCCTCACTAAATTCTGTCGGAAGCACTTCTGATAAGCAGGTTGCAATATGGCGGATACGTTGTTTTAGAACCAGTTCATCCCAAACCTCAGAGAAGACTTTTTTCCGAAAGTCAGCGGCCTCAAAATCCACCCCCTGTTTTTGTAGAGCCATAATAAGCTCCTCCAACCAGACAGTGTCAAAAACCAATCTTAACGCTTTCACAAAAACAGATACTCCATACCATTCAACAACTTAATTTATAAAATCCAAAACTGGCACAACCTTTGTTATAGCCCTAATGACTTTATTAAAAACACCCTTAAAGCGTCAATTAATTGTCGCCTTAAATTTTATAGATAGAGAGATAACCATGGCTCAGGTGAATACAACTCAAGAAGTTCAAACTTCTTTAAAATTTATAGATCATCCCTTAGAAAGTTCTGCTGAACAAACTATTCAAATTACAGAGATGATTATTGATGACATTAAACATCTCACCGCGGGTTATCAAAAAGCCTTAAAAATCGGTAGCCTACACAGTCATTCGGAACTCGTACGCGATACCCAAATGAATTGGGTAAACCAACTTCATGACATTATACTCGAACAGGCCAACCCAGATTTGAATGGTCAAGTCATTCAAGCCCTACAAAAATTCGCTAGTAGCCTTAATGAACACCAGCTTAAAATTTCGAACCTGGATTTACCTATGGTGGTTACACGTCAACAAGACAGTGAACAAGAACAGTTGGACCAGGCCGAAATTGAATTTATGATCAATCAACAAAACCTGTTTTCAGAAGATATTCGTCACTGAACAGCCCGTTGTAAAACTTACCAGGCCTGGTCTGATAGGCATTTCATCTAGACTCTCACGTTTCACCCGAATTCAAGAAGAGTCTTTATGACACAAAACCCTCCAGAAATTGATTAATCGTAATGACTGACTCGTGTAATACTCCCGAGTTTCGTATAATTACTCTACGAGTTTTTATTGAATAGTAATAACCACTCTATTCACCTGTCTCTACAGACAATATTCAAATAAACACACACTCTAAAACAAGGTCGCTTTGTGGCATTTGACAATCTACTCTATTTCGCTTTTTTATTGGTATTATCAGTGCGGCGTCCCTGCCTTTAGGCGCGCTTACGACATTAATTTGGACTCCGAGCGACCGATCAATTGCTTGGTTGATGGCATTTGGCGCCGGGGCTTTACTCTCTGCCGTCACCATTGATCTCTTTGCCCCAGCCGTCCGCTCAGGTATGTTTGTTCCCGCGGCAATCGGAGCCATTATTGGTAGCTTAATTTATTTAGCACTAAACCATCAGCTCAATCAGAAAGGGGGGTTTTTACGAAAAACAGCCACTACCATTCAATATTTTCGTAGCCGTCAAAAAAAGCACCAACGAGAGTTTTTTCAGTCTCTGAATAGAGTTCCACTGTTTCAAGAACTGCCCGATAATGAGCGTGCCCTCTTACTCAAACAGATCAAAATAGTCACTTACCCAGCGAATACTGTGCTCTATAGTCGTCGTGT
>VCMI01000138.1 GCA_006222135.1 Thiomicrorhabdus sp.
ACACGACGACTAGAACACCTAATGAGGTGTTCTGGGAAATTAAAACTGTTGCACTTACGACTTGAATGTATCGAAACAAAAAAGCCACTTAAAGAGTGGCTTTTAAAACGAACTAGTCTTGATTTAAGACAATATAAACCAAGCCAATTACTCAGCAGGTTGCTTATGTAAATGTACATCCATTTGTGGATAAGGTATTGAGATACCAGCCTCATCAAAAGCCAATTTTACTTTCTCATTCATCTCCCAAGAGACTTTCCAGTAATCTTCTGAATTCACCCAAGGGCGTACAATAAAGTTGACACTGCTTTCCGCCAAAACTGACAGAGCTACCACTGGCGCGGGATCTTTTAAAATACGTTCATCTTCAGCGACCAATGTTTCAAGAATAGCTTTGGCTTTACGAAGATCATCGTCATAACCAATCCCAAAAACCATATCAACCCGACGTGTATCACGTGCCGAGTAGTTGGTAATCGGACCACTATAGATACCACCGTTTGGCACAATCACTTCTTTGTTGTCAGTGGTACGCATGGTTGTGCTGAACAGTTGTACATTCTCCACCACACCTGACACGCCACCGGCTTCAACAAAATCACCACTCTTGAATGGTTTGAAAACCAAAATCATGACACCGGCCGCAAAGTTCTGCATAGAACCTTGTAATGCCAAACCAATGGCTAGGCCAGCCGCGGCGATCAAAGCGACTAATGATGACGTATCGACACCCAATTGGTCTAAAGCCGCAATAATGACAAATAGAATTAACACGGCATTAACAATGGAAGAGATAAAATTAATCAACATCTCATCCATCGATGGAGAGCGGCTTAACAACTTTTTAACCAGACTAACGACCATCTTAACGACAAATTTACCGACCACAAAGATCAGGAGTGCCATGGCAATCTTGATGCCCCAAGGCATGGCGTATTCATTTACAATCATATCTAAATCCATGCTCTCTTCCTTTTTATTAATTCAATTTTAGTTATTCAAAAACTCATTAATCCTGCGACTTTCATCACAGAAAATAGCGTGATTATTTAGTAATTAGGGTACCTACACCATCATCCGTGAAGACTTCGAGCATAACAGCATGCTCAACTCGACCATCAATAATATGTGAAGAGTGCACTCCATTTGCCACGGCGTCTAAGGCACACTGTATCTTAGGTAGCATCCCGCCATAAATCGTACCATCTGCCACTAAGGTAGCGACGCTCAACGCATTCAAACCGGTTAACAACTGGCCTTGTTTATCCAATAATCCTGCTGTATTGGTTAACAGTATGAGTTTTTCAGCCCCCATGGCTTCAGCGATTTTGCCCGCCACTAAATCAGCATTGATATTATATGAATGACCATCAACCCCGACACCAACAGGAGCAATCACCGGGATAAAATCACCTTGAATTAACATATCCAAAACTTTAGTATTGATTTTTTCCACTTCACCGACATGGCCTAAATCGATAATTTCAGGTGCACTAAGCTCTGGGGCATCACGACGCATTTCCAATTTAGTCGCGCTAATCAAATTACCATCTTTGCCCGTGAGTCCAACAGCATTACCACCATGCTGATGTATCAAGTTAACAATCTCTTTATTAACTTGACCACCCAACACCATCTCAACGATATCCATGGTTTCAGCATCGGTCACCCGCATACCTTGCACAAATTCAGACTCTTTACCAATACGCTCGAGTAGATTACCTATTTGCGGGCCACCGCCATGCACCACAATTGGGTTCATGCCGACTAATTTCATCAACACAATATCCCTCGCAAAGCCTTCTTTAAGCTTTTCATCAATCATGGCATTGCCACCATATTTGACAACAATCGTTTTGCCGGAAAAACGTTGAATATACGGTAAGGATTCCGCTAATACTGATGCGATATTCTGAGCTTGTGCTTTATTTAAGTTCATGCTTTTCTGTGCTCTCATAGGTATCTATCTTTACCATTCTAATGAAGAAAATTAATCTCTAAAGTTATTGAACTGCAAAGGCAACTCTAGATCTTCCATACCGCGTAACATCTGCATCGTGTCTTGCAAATCATCACGTTTTTTGCCGGTTACACGCACACTATCACCTTGACCCGCTGTCTGGACTTTAAGCTTAGCGTCTTTAATAGCTTTAATGACTTTCTTAATCATCGCCGCATCTAGACCTTCTTTCATCTCGATTTCTTGCTTAGCCGTTTTAAGCTGTACATCAGCGTCTTTGCGCTCCATACATTTAACATCAATGCCACGACGATTCGTTTTTTGAACCAAAATATCAAACATCTGATCTAATTGAAAATCCGACTGCGTATGCATCGTGACCGTGGTCTCTTTAAGTTCAAATTTTGAATCAGTGCCCTTGAAGTCATAACGTGTCGTGACTTCTTTATTGGCTTGATCAAGTGCATTAGTTAATTCGTGTTTATCCAGTTCTGAGACGATATCAAATGAAGGCATTTTTACTCCTACTTGGCCTGGTGTCTCTATAAAAGACAATCCAAGCGCATATTATTTAAAAAAAGTTGGCACTATTTTACCACTAGATAAGCATTTTGTTTAATGGCTCATGCACTCTATAATAAGTTTCTCAGTTTTATTTGCTGCACTCTCTTAAAACCTCCTAAACCAGACCTAAATAAAAGAAAATCCTTCATGAATAAAAGCCCCTTTAAAGCCTCTATCTCCCAGATTGCAGAGCAGATCCAACCGTTTCACGTCATGAAGATTCTGGGTGAGGCTAAGGCTCTGGAAGCGGCGGGCAAAAAAATAATCCATATGGAGATCGGCGAACCGGATTTTCCATCATTGCCCTGTGTCCATGAAGCCGCAACACAGGCCGCCGCCTTGGGATTAACGCATTACACGCCCACGCTTGGTCTGCCCGCTTTAAGAGACAAACTCAGCCATTTTTACCAAAGCTTTTATCACGCAGACGTCGCCGCCGACAATATTATGATTACCCCGGGTTCCTCCAGTGCTTTGCATTTGGTATTAACCGCCATTCTTAACCCCGGGGATAAAGTATTATTGAGCGATCCCGCCTACCCCTGTAATCGTCAATTTGTAAAATTGCTACAAGGTCAGCTTATTGGAGTGCCGGTTGGCCATGACACGCAATACCAATTGAATAACGAATTGCTCAAGACCCATTGGCAGCCAGGCATTAAAGCCGTTATGGTCGCCAGCCCGGCCAATCCAACGGGGACGATTATTGAACAAGCGGAACTGCTTGCTATGGCGAACTTTCTGGCTGAGAAAAACTCTTACTTGATAGTGGATGAGATCTATCAAGGACTGGTTTATGAACGCCCTGCAGAAAGCATCTTGGCACATAAAAACTTACCGGACAATGTCATTGTCATTAACTCATTCTCTAAGTTTTTTAGCATGACGGGTTGGCGTTTAGGATGGTGTATCGCCCCCGATGTTCTTATGCCCGTGTTAGAGCGACTCGGCCAAAATCTGTTTTTAGCGGCCCCTACACCCTCACAACATGGTGCTTTACGAGTATTAGAAGCCGACGCTCTAGCCGACCTAGAACAACGCAGGCAGACTTTTGAATCTCGCCGTAACACCCTCTATCACAGCATGCGAGAGGCTGGTTTTCGCCTAAACACGTTACCGCAAGGGGCGTTCTATCTCTATTGGGATGTTTCTGAATTTACCGATAATGCTGAAAACTTTTGCTCCGACTTATTGCAAGCCACTGGCGTAGCTATTACTCCAGGACGTGATTTCGGTGACTACCAAGCCAATCAACATGTCCGTTTAGCCTATACCACCACTCAAACAGAGTTAACGTTGGCCGTTCGAAAGATTGCTGAGTTCGTAAAAACCTATCAAGCACCTGAAAACAGTTAAATACCATTTTATAAAAATGCCTAACGGCCTATTCAAACTACAAAAAAGCCACCAGGCCTGGTAGGTCTGATGGCTTTTATTTTGGAGCCGTTAAAACAACGCGTTGTTTGCTTTATTGAGTGCCTGTATGGCCAAAGCCACCTTCGCCACGTTGAGTGGCATCACCAAACTCGGCAACTTCCGTAAAGACTGGCTGTAAAACCGGCACAATCACCATTTGTGCAATGCGTTCACCGACTTCTACCGTATAGGCGGCATCACTACGATTCCAACAAGAGACCATTAATGGCCCTTGATAATCCGAATCAATCAAGCCGACCAAATTACCTAGGACAATCCCGTGTTTATGGCCTAAACCAGAACGAGGCAGTAACATGGCCGCCAAGCCACTATCATCCAAATGAATCGCCATACCGGTCGGAATTAAAACAGTTTGACCTGGCTCAATCGTCAACGCTTCATCAATACATGCACGTAAATCTAAGCCTGCAGAACCTTTAGTACCGTAATGAGGCATTTCAATTTCATTGCCAAGGCGTTTGTCTAAAATTTTGTATTGAACTTGCAGCGTCATGATCTTCCCTTGATTGATTTAAATTAATCACATTTATAAATGTGAGTTGAATATTCTACTACAGAGTCTCGACGCTGTATGTTTCGCGTAAAAACTTAAATAGATGATTCAACACCTAAGTGATTAGGATTATTCATTTGAATCTGCTCCATTGATAAAGCGCTTTTTCTCGACAACCCAGGACTTTCCAGGTAAGTTAATTCAAACTTTTAAGGGAAACAGACAATGGAATCAATTAACGACATTTTATCGACCGCCAGCAGTTGGGCTTGGGGACCGGTCATGCTGATCCTATTATTAGGTACAGGACTGTATTTAACCATTCGCTTGCGTTTTCTGCCATTAAGAAATCTCTTCTATGCCTTTAGTCTTTTATGGAAACGTCGTGACTCAAAAGCGGAAGGCGATATCAGTCCGTTCGCCGCTTTAATGACCGCCATGTCAGCAACCGTTGGTACCGGTAATATCGCCGGTGTAGCCGCCGCACTCTTTATTGGTGGACCAGGGGCTATTTTCTGGATGTGGATGACGGCACTGGTCGGCATGGCAACCAAATACAGCGAAGCTTTACTGGCGGTAAAATATCGAGAAACGGATGATGAAGGTCGGCATGTTGGCGGCCCAATGTATTACATTAAAAATGGGATGGGCGAAAAGTGGAAACCACTTGCCGTAGCATTTGCGCTGTTCGGTACCTTCGCTGCGTTTGGCATCGGTAATATGGTGCAAGCCAATGCGGTTGCGGGCGCGATGGAAGCCGCCTTTGGGTTTGATAATCAAGCTACCGGCATAGTGTTGATGGTTTTGGTGGGACTGGTCATGTTTGGTGGCATCCAACGCATCGCTCATACGGCGACCGCTTTAGTGCCGATTATGGCCATTGTCTATATTGGTTTCTCGCTGTATATATTAGGCTCCTACGCCGATCAACTTCCCGGCGCTTTAGTGACCATCGTTGAAAGTGCCTTCACGGGCAGTGCCGCCGCAGGTGGATTTGCGGGKGCAAGTCTTATCCTAGCGATTCAATTTGGCGTGGCGCGAGGTGTATTTTCCAATGAGGCCGGCATGGGGACTGCGCCGATTGCCCACGCGGACCGCAAAAACCAATGACCCAGTTGAGCAAGGCCATATCGCCATGTTGGGGACGTTTATCGATACCATTATTCTCTGCACCATGACCGCATTGGTGATTATGGTGACGGGGGTTTGGCAGAGTGGTGAAACAGGTTCACCGCTGACGGCGCTGGCATTTACGACAGGCTTGGGTTCTGATTTTGGAGCGGTCGTGGTGGCTATTGCCTTAGCGGTCTTCGCCTTCACAACCCTGCTTGGATGGAGCTATTACGGGGAACGTTGTGCCGAATATTTAGCCGGCACTAAAGTCATCACCGGCTACCGTATCCTCTGGGTATTGGCCATATTTGCGGGTGCTGCTTTATCCAACTACTTTAATACTGTATTGATTCTGGCAGACGTATTGAATGCCCTGATGGCGATTCCCAACTTAATTGCCTTACTGGTGCTTTCTCCAATCATTATCAAGCTCAGTCAAGCAAATAGGAAGTAATTATTAGCTGTTAAAAGCGTGCTAGAAATTTAAAAGCCAACTGACCAGGCCTGGTCAGTTGGTCTTTTTGTTTATTGGACATTCAAACCTCAGTTAAGGACGCGGAATTACTGCGTTACTTCAATTCCATATTTAGAATCTTCTCGACTTTTTCTTCCACTGGCCCAGGTATGTCCAGATAAAACCCTTGAATCTGGTTGAAACCGTGCTTCACAATGCGTTGATATTGCGCTTCAGTTTCCACACCCTCTACAATGGTGACAACCCCTAAGTCATTCGCCATTGAAGAGATTGATGCCAATACAGTATCCGCCTTATGCCCTTCTACCACAATCAAGCTACGATCAATTTTCAAATAACTAATCGGCAACTGACTTAACCAGTTATAGGATGAAAAACCACTCCCAAAATCATCTAATGCCAGTTTAAATCCCGCATTGTTAATTTCCTTAAACATCTGAGTACTTTCATCGCCCATTTCAATAAAGAAGCCTTCATTTACCTCAAATACCATGCGCTTTTGCAAATCGGTGTTGCTATGCTGCTCGTGTATCCACTCTTTAAAATGTCGGCTAAATAAGGTGGCAGGCGTTAAGTTAATAAACACCATCATTTTGTGCTCCACATGGCGCGCTAATAAGGCTTCTGCTTGCCTCATCATAAATCGATCCAACGCATCAATTCCACCCAGCTCGATGACCTGGTCTAAAAAGAAATAGGGTGTCAGCAAGCCATGCTCTTGATCTTGATACCGCACCAAGAGTTCAATATGCGGCCACTCACCGGATTGGATCGGATAAATAACCTGAGCGTAGACCTGCAACCCTTCGGTCTTGCCTTTTAATAGGTTTTCAGCAATCAGATAACCCTTTAAAATTCTTTTAAAAGCATTGTCATCCAAATGCATAAATGTAATGGGTTTGTTTTTAGTGTGGCGCACCATTCTTAAAACCATTTTGGCCACATCCAGCCCGTGTTCTGGCACACAATTAAAACTGACTCCCTTCACGCTTAAATTAATTTCGTGATGGTCATTAAATCCAATCGTTAATTTTCCGGTCAAATACGCCACCATCTCTTCAGTCAACTGACGGCCTAAAACAATAAAAACATCGCTGGTCACATGATAAATAACACCATCGATAAAGTGCCGATTTAAGCGCCTAACAAAAGAGTGAATAACCTGGTTGGTGTAGACTTCACCAAAAACCTGTTCAATATGGTCGTAATCTTCAATAATAAATATATTGACGGCAAAGGCTTGCTTTCTATCTGGCAAGTCTTCAATTAACTTTAACTTATTAGGCAAGTCCGTTAGTGGATCATAAAAGGCCATGTGTCGCGTCTCTTCTTGTGACAGACTAACCTTACTCACCATTTCATTGAAAAACTGTTCGAGACTGCCTAACTCATTACTATTTTTGACGTGGACCTGAACATTTTCATCCCCCTTCGTGTAGCGTTTGATGGCTTTGGAAATGATATCAATACGTTCAATATGTTGTGTCACTACTTTTAGGATCAGAATCAACAACCCCACAAAACCTAAAAACATGATTACAAAAAGCGCGGAGGTTAACCCTTGTAAACTTTCAGATAACCCAATCTCATTGAAACAAACATCCAGCCGACCAATCGGCATGTCATTAATCACAACCGATAGAGAATCCAACCGGCATTGACTATTTGTGTCTATAAGCGACGGATACACGGCTAATGGCTTAGTCTCGCCTTCAATAAAAACTTTTACCTGTATCACGCTATTGCGTTCATTTTCAACAATCTGCTTAGAAAACGAATTAAGTTGCGAAATATCCTCAATTAACAGCGACCGTTTTACTTGATCTCCGGCTAAAGACAAGATATTTTCTTTAACTAAAGCGGCTTGTTCTTGAATGGAGTTCTGAATTGTTTGCTGTAATAGAAACCCTAAAACCAGCAAGACTAGCAGCATGACCAAAGAGACGCTTTGCAGAATTTGGCGAAATAAATGGCTTTGATAAACCGGACGTTGCTTCATTGATATAGAGCCTTTATTTCAGACAAGTCTTGGACGGTAATAGGGTTGTAGCCCATTAATTTAGTGGCTTCAAAGTAGGCTTGCCCCTGCGGGCTTTGTTCAAATGAAATTAGGGCTTTTTTCAACGGTTCCACCCACTTTAGATCTTCTACTAATATAAATATTCCGGGGGACGAGTTCGACAAGCCTAACGATCGAAACTCCTTCTTTTCTGCTTTGGGTAGAGCTTCCCAAACAGAGAGAGTCAAAGCGGCCGCATCCGATTTTTCTAACGCTAGCCAACGAAAACTTTCTAGATGTGATTTTCGATTAACAGATTGATAGTCTACTTTCTGCAAGCCAATTTCTGTCAGTTTTTGATAGGCTACCTTAGTCGTGATAGCGAGGCTGGGAGGGAAAGCAATAGTCATATGCTTCAAGTCTGAAAATGACTTTATCGTACTGTTTTTAGGCACCACAAACACGGCTTGAGGTCGGTAACTAACATGCATAACGGGTTTATAAAGCCCGTCAACAGAGAGTTGATAACCCAAGTTAGGCGCTATCATCAAAATATCGTAAGACTGTTGCTCAGCTAAGCGTTTAAATGACGAAAAATTATCAGCGGTACGAAAGTAAACTGGTTCTGATAAAGCTTTATTAAGGGATACATTCAAGTCGTAAGTGCAACAGTTTTAATTTCCCAGAACACCTCATTAGGTGTTCTGAATCCTAAACACTTTCTTGGGCGATTGTTGAGCTTATCAACAACCCAATCAATTTCTTCCTGAGTTACTTTATCGAAGTCTGTTCCTTTTGGAAAGAATCGTCTTAACAATCCATTGGTATTTTCATTGGTTCCACGCTCCCAAGAAGAGTAAGGGTGGGCAAAATAAAAATCTGTCCCAAGCTCTTTTGCCATCGTTTGGTATTGTGAAAACTCTTTGCCATTATCTGAAATTAATGAATGAACAGGCCTGTTTAAAGCTCGTAATTGCTCAATGATGACAGCGCTAACGATGTCTGACTTTCTCGTGTTAACTTTAATGAAGCGAGCGATTCTAGATGTTCGATCAACCATTGATACTAAGCTAGCGCTTGATGGAACTCCAAAAACAGTATCTAACTCCCAATCTCCAAGTCGGACGCGCTCGTCAACAATAGAAGGCCTATCATC
>VCMI01000139.1 GCA_006222135.1 Thiomicrorhabdus sp.
ACACGACGACTGGAAATTGTTCCGGTTCAAGCCGTCGCTTAAAACACGTTTATCGGACAACTACCTTGAAAWYTCCGCGACAGGGGCATTCATTCAATACGAAGTGCTTGATTAAGTCCAAAAAGCGGCGATGATGGCAATGAGCAAGTTTAATAGAGTGGATGCAATCCCCATCGGCAGAAGAGAAAACCCCGGCGCACCAGCGGCCGTTTCGAGTTGTGTATGTTTTAGGCGCCATAAAGCTAAAATGGTGACTAGAGTAGCCCCGACCGCCATTATAAAAAACCAGTCACGAATCATCGTCGCGGATTCAAAAAACAAAACATATACAGAGAAGGGCCCACCTACCCAAAAGAAAATAAGATAAGCAGTGCCGATAATTAATCCAAGTAGTTTGCTAATCATAGTCTTCAATCCTCTTGTTGTTGCTTCAGTCTCTTCCTTGTTTTTTTCATATGTAGCGCTTTAAATATAAAGTGTACTGCAAAATGTAACGCAATTAGGAGTATAAAGAAACCCATGGCAATCTCGCCAATATGATGAATCCACATAATTTATTCCTTATAAATCTATGATTATCCAGTAATTGTACTGCGTTTTTGGTAGAATTTGCAGCACTTTAAACCAAGGAGTTTCCATGAGTCGCCCAATCAATCCAAGTCAGCCATTTAAATGGCAAACCTATAAAAATGACACGCTTTCCGGTATTACGGTCGCATTGGCATTGGTACCCGAAGCGGTGGCGTTCTCGTTTGTCGCAGGGGTTCACCCTTTAGTCGGCCTCTATGCTGCGATTATAGTGGGGATGATTACGGCCGTATTTGGTGGTCGTCCAGGCATGATTACCGCTGCTGCCGGTTCTTTGGCCGTCGTCATGATGCACTTGGTCATGGAGCATGGTGCGTCATTCTTGTTCTTAGCCGTCATTATGATGGGGGTTATGCAAATCTTTATTGGCCTAATGAAGTGGGGGCGTTTTATCCGCATGGTGCCGAGTTCGGTCATGCTCGGTTTTGTGAACGGTCTGGCGTTGATTATTTTAGTGGCGCAATTTACCCAGTTTAAAGATACCAATGGTGATTGGCTGACAGGTGCGAGCCTGAATATCATGCTAATGATTATTGCAGCCACCTTAGCGATTATCTATCTCTTGCCTAAGATTACCAAAGCGGTGCCTTCGGCATTAGCGGCAATAGTATTGGTCTCTTTGGCGGTAATTTTCTTTGATATCAATGCGATTACCGTCGGTGATAAAGCTTCCGTTTCCGGGACTTTAGAATCTTTGATTTATGGTGATGGTCTTGAAGGTGGTTTTCAGGGTTTGAGTTGGCTTACGACCTTACCTGAAGGATTTTGGAGCTTAGAAACTTTATGGATTGTTCTGCCTTATGCGGTGATATTAACCATTATAGGCTCGGTTGAATCGCTATTAACCATGACGTTGATTGATGATATTACCAATACACGTGGTAAAGGTAATAAAGAATGTATCGCTTTAGGGGCGGCAAACTGTACCGCAGGTACTTTCGGAACGATGGGTGGCTGTGCGTTGATTGGTCAGTCAATGATTAACGTCAACTCTGGTGGAACGGGGCGTTGGTCAGGTGTTTCGGCTGCTTTAGCATTGATGGTTATCGTCTTAGTGGCCTCTTCTTGGATTGAGAGGGTGCCGATAGGGGCTTTGGTTGGTTTGATGTTCTTCGTGGTGATTGCAACCTTCAACTGGTCTAGTTGGAATATCATGCGCGGCATGAGTAAAGCCGATGCATTCGTTATGGTGTTGGTAACCGTCTTAACGGTCATGTTTGATTTAGCGGTTGCGGTGATTGCGGGGGTTATTGTGGCCGCGTTAGTATTCGCCTGGGAACATGCGCAACGCGTTATGGTGGAAGAATCATTAGAAGTTATCAATGGTAAAACGATTAAAACTTATAAAGTTCAAGGGCCGTTATTCTTTGCTTCGGCTAAAAACTTTATTGACATGTTTAACCCAAAAGATGATCCGGAATGCGTCAAAATCGATTTTATGCACTCTCGAGTTTATGACCATACTGGGATTGAAGCGATTGATTCATTAACGAAAAAATATGAAGCGGCGGGTAAAAAAATGGTGCTTAAGCATTTGAGCCCTGAGTGCCAAGTGTTGTTAGATGCGGCTAAAGACTTGATTGAAGTGAATGTTTCAGAAGATCCACATTATCATGTTTCAACCAGTGGTAAATCTGAAACTTAAATTTTATCGATGTTAGATCTATTTTAAAACGCCTATTTAGGCGTTTTTTTTGGTTCAAACTTAGGGGTATCAAATTAATGACTTACTTACAGTTTGGTAGTTTAGCGTATATGAATTCAGTTGCTTTAATGAGAATATTAAAGAGTAGCTTCTATGCGTAGTTAACTTTAGGATTTTAAGTAAATGACAGAGCGAAACTTAATTAAGTTATTAGCCATGGGTCCATTGTTATTTATCCCAGCAATAGTCGCTATAATCTGCTTTTCGGTCATAACCTCTGAGAAGAATGATCTGACAGAAACTTTGTCGAGAATGGAGCAAGATCAGACCGAAACGCTTAAATCGAACATTCGCTCTAAGGTTGATAATATCTCAGATTTGGTCGCTTATCGTAAGTCGGTCATTAAACAGGAACTGCATAGTCGAATTCAACAACGGGTTGAAGATGCCTATCAAATCGCGTCTAGGCTTCGGGCTCGCTATGCTTTAACTAAGTCTGCACAAGAGATTAAAGAACTGATTATTGAAGCGTTAAGGCCACTTGTTTGGAATAACGGAGAAAGTTTTATTTGGATTTTAGATTTTGAGGGTGTGTTTTATTTAGCACCTGAATATCTACGCCATTTAGAGGGTCAGTCGATTATCGACTTTAGAGAGGCCACCGGTAGAGAGATTATTAAAGAAGAGATTAAGTTGGTTCAAACAGAGGGCGAAGGGTTCTTATGGTCTACCTTTACCAAGCCCCATGAGAATTCTGAACAACAATATCCGCAATTAGCGTTTATTAAAAAGTTTGGTTTTTATGATTGGTATTTGGGTTCCGGTGAATATTTAGATACGGCGACCCAGAAAACCGATAGCCGTCTATTAGCCGCGATTGATAAGCTGGGTAGTGATGGCAGTGATTATTTTTTCATTATGAACCGGCAAGGTACCTTGCTAATAAATCAATCACGTCCAGATATTGTTGGAATAAATATTACTAGAGTAGAAAGTCCTGAATTAAAAGTGATCTTCAACAAAATACTGGATGAAGTTAATAACCGAGAGGCTGGTTTTACGGCTCGTTTTGTTGAATATGAATGGTTAAATCCAGCGGCCAATAAATATGAATTAAAGAAAACATATGTTACAGCTGTGCCTGGTTCGGATTGGATTATTGGCAGTGGGTTTCATCCAGCCGATGTTTCTCGTCAGCTTCAACCGAAGAAAACTCAAGTTGCCTTATTGAGTGGACTTAAGCTTGATAACTTATGGAAGACGGCCGGCTGGAGTTTTGCTTTTTCTGTATTGATCTCTTTCTTGCTCTCGTTGGCCATTTTTAAGTTACTCCATCGTTTCCGTAAAAAAGTCTTAGATAAAAATACTGAACTTAAGCAGTTGAATATGCAGCTTGAAGAGAAGGTTTTGGAGAGAACCCTCGACCTTGAAGTAGTCAATCAAGAACTGCATGTTTTGGCAAAAACGGATAGCCTAACAGGCATTCATAATCGCTATTCATTCATGAAAATATTAGAAATAGAAATGAAACGTGTAAAGCGCTTTAAGGAAGGTTTCTCTCTCATTATGTTTGATATAGACTTTTTTAAACGAGTTAACGATGAGTATGGTCATGGCGTAGGGGATAGTGTTTTAATTGAACTTGTTACCATCATCGATGAGCATTTTCGGGAAGTTGATCTATTTTGCCGATTTGGTGGTGAAGAGTTTATTGTGTTGCTGCCTAATTCCTCCCTGAAAATGGCCGGAGAGATGGCTGAACGCTTACGGTTAACAGTAGCGGAACATGTTTTTGCATCGGTAGGCAGAGTTACGATTAGTTTAGGTGTTGCTGAATGTCGAGTGGATAGAGATATAGATGAGCTATTGAAATCCGTCGATATAGCACTTTATAAAGCCAAGGATGCTGGCCGAAATCGTGTTTGTTTTGCGGATATTGAAAAGTGAATCACAGTATAAGATAGGTTCGTCTTAGTAAAGGAATTTCCTGCAAGTCTACCAGGCCTGGTAGACTTGCATCTTGTGCGCGCTAACAGATGCAAGGCCTTCTTATAGAGCGTGCACTCTTTCGCGGGTAGTATTTTCTATTTAGACTATTTTTTTATTCTCAAGGAACACCTTGTCCGGCAATCGACTTTTGCAAAGGTCTTATTATGATAATTAGCCTATTTATTATGGAGTTGTGGAGTGTCTAAAGAGCGAAGAGAGTTTTTTAGATTTGATGTTTCGCTCCCAGTTTACTTTGAGCCACTTAACTCTTCGGATGTGTGTCTGCAGATAGATAAGGCCGATTTAATTGAACCTGCTGAAGCAGAGAACTTGATGGAGGCAAATAGTCAATTAGAGTACCTCTTTGAAGATGAAATCCACCTTCAAAATGGTGGGGTAAAGCTGTTTGATGAGTTTAACCAGAAGTTAACGTTTATGGCTTGGTTATTAGAGTCTCTGGTAGAAGGGAAAGATCCAGAAATGCATCCAAAATTCCAACAGAGAATGCATGACCAGGCCCAATATAAACGGCCAGAAGGTAAGGGTACCTCAAAGATTATTCCATTGTTGCAAGCACTTTATTTGCGTATCGATAATACGATTTTAGAGTGTGTGGACATAGTTTCCAAAAATATCGGTGGCAGGGTTTTTATGTATCACAAACCTTTAGGTACTCTTTTTAATAGTCAGGATTATATTGCGAATTTAGGCGTCTTAGCCAATCAGGGGAACTGGTTATCGAGTGTGATTGAAAAGCTTATTTTCAAATTTAATTATTATGAAACACTTTTAAATAACGCGGTTTCGGATAATAAGTGCAATTTGGAAATAGGAAGAGCCAGTTGAGTTAAACTCGAAGGCTTTTCCCGACCAAGAGAATTGCAAAATGAGTTATAACCAACTGACCGAGGGTCAAAGACACCAGATTTACGCATTATTGAAAGAGGGATTTTCGCAAAAAGCGATTGCCGACAATATTGAATGCCATCCCTCAACCATTTGCAGAGAATTAAAACGCAATAGAGGCAAGAAAGGCTACCGTCATAAACAAGCTAATAAGCTGGCAGTAGAAAGACGGCAAACGGCGCATAAATCCCTAAAGTTGACTCAACCTGTCAAGGACTGGATCAGCCAACTTATTGAACAGGATTTAAGCCCACAGCAAGCCGTTGACTACCTCAAAAGCAATAAAGGAATTAGTCTTCATCACGAAACGGTCTATCAGTATATCTATCGTGATAAAGCCAATGGAGGCCAATTACATCAGCATTTGAGAATTGCCAATAAACCCTATCGAGTCGTCGTGTAGTCGTCGTGT
>VCMI01000015.1 GCA_006222135.1 Thiomicrorhabdus sp.
ACACGACGACTACTTGACCGTCTTTCGACGGCTTGTGTATGTGCAAGCAACGGTCGCCAACCACGGGATTTAATATTGCGTTTGAGTTCACGGCTAATGGTCGATTTATGACGTTTTAACTCGTCTGCGATAGTCGTAATGCTATATCCGGCACGTTTGAGTCCGTAAATGTGATATCTTTCTTCTAAGGTCAGTTGATGATATGTGCTCATTGGGCAACACCTCTTTTGTGTAGGAACTTAAAAGGTAGCTTATCAACTGGCCTTTTTCAATTCCTATAGGTGTTGCACTTACTAGTTGAATCTATGATCTAAAAAACGCCTTATTTAAAGGCGTTTTTTATACAAATAATAATGTCAGCATACATTAGTTAAACAACTCAGCCAGCTTTTCACCTGGGTTTTCAGCACGCATAAAGGCCTCACCCACTAAGAACGCATCCACATGGCAAGCACGCATTCTGGCGACATCACCCTTGGTTAAAATGCCACTTTCGGTGATGACGATACGATCCTCTGGAATCATCTCCAACATTTCAATGGTTGTGTCTAAAGAGACTTCAAAACTGTGCAAATCACGATTGTTAATTCCAATCATTGGCAGCGGTAAACGCAAAGCTCGTTCCAGCTCTTCTTTGTTATGCACCTCTATTAAAACATCCATATCCAAGGTCAAGGCAACTTCGGTCAGTTCTGACATTTGAGCATCGCCAATGGCTGCGGCAATTAACAGAATACAATCTGCCCCAATGGCACGCGCTTCGTAGACTTGATAATCATCAACAATAAAGTCTTTACGGATAATCGGCAGATCGACCGCTTCACGGACTTGTTGAAGGTATTCATTTGAGCCTTGAAAAAAATCTTTATCCGTTAAAACAGACAAACACGCCGCGCCGTTGTCCGCATAACTCTTGGCAATTTCAACGGGATCGAACGGCTCACGTAAAACACCTTTACTGGGCGAAGCCTTTTTTATTTCAGCAATCACCGCAGATTGTCCCGCCTCCAATTTGGCAAGCATAGCACCCACAAAACTTCTGGTTTCTGGTGCTAACAGAGCGCGTCTTTTCATTTCACGCAGTGGAATTTTGTCACAGCCATCCTGAATCTCTTCAAGCTTACGTAAGATGATTTTCTTTAAGATGGTGGGTGTCGCCATATTGAATTCCTTAGTTTATCTTTGGTTCTGCATCGTTCGAAAAAATTGTGTTTATTTTAAATTCTGTCTATATAAGCGGGATTATCTGATGGCAAATTAAGATCACCTGCAATTTATTCTGCCACTCGCCACAAAAAGAAGAGTAGCAATAAAGCGATGCTAACCAACATTAACTGTAACCCCAAACTCCCCCAGAGAGCGCCTATGGAAAGAGTAAACGTCATCCCGATTACCCAGGTGGCCCTTCTTTTGGTCACTCGTTGCATGGTTCGGTTCTTTTCCCAGCGACGTAAATCTTCACCTATCCAGCGATTATGTAATAACGCCTGGTGAAACCGGGGAGAACTTTTAGCAAAACAGGCCGTTGCTAAAATCATAAAAGGAGTGGTCGGTAATATGGGTAATACCACACCTAATAGGCCTGTTAGAAAAAACAGACCTCCTAAAATGAAATAGAAATGGCGCTTAAGGGTTTTTGTCATTGTTCAATCTATTCTGACCAGGCCTGGTCACTTTATTTATGTGTTATTAAATGACTGTGTTTTAGCAATAAATTCATTTAGTTTTTGCTGAGCCAGACCATCGGCAATTATTTTACATGCCATCGCCACGCCATTTGCATAAGAATCGGCTAGACCTGCTACGTATAACGCAGCCCCCGCATTCAAACAAACAATATCTTTAGCGGCGCTGGCATTATTGGCAAATACCGCTCGAATAACATTCAAACTATCCTGTGCTGAATCCACCGCTAAATCTGATAAATCGGCATGATCCATATCGTGCTCTGAAGGATCAATGACCCACTGGGTGACTTCACCATTTTTTAATTCCGCGACAAACGTTCTGCTGGCGATGCTGATTTCATCCAAACCATCTTCGGCGTGTACCACCATGACATGATTTGAGCCTAGGCGTTGCAAGACCTTGGCAAACAAAGTGGTCAGTGATTTATCATAAACCCCTATCACCTGATAAGGCGCGCCTGCTGGATTAGTCAAAGGCCCGAGCAGATTGAAAACAGTACGAATCCCTAACTCCTTACGCACCCCAATTACATGACGCATAGCACTGTGATGCGCTTGCGCAAACATGAAACCAACACCTGTTTCATTGATGCACTCAGCAACTTGCTCGGGGCTGAGGGTTAAATCAACCCCCGCCGCTTCCAGTACATCAGCACTGCCAGACTTACTAGAGATGGAGCGATTACCGTGTTTGGCCACCGAACCACCTGCCGCCGCAACCACAAAAGTAGAGGCGGTAGAGATATTGAAAGTATTAGCGCCATCACCGCCCGTACCACAGGTGTCTACTAACTTGGATTTATCGTCTAAACGAACGGGAGTGGCCAGAGAGCGCATCACTTGAACAGCGGCCGTAATCTCTTCTAAGGTTTCACCCTTCATTCGCAAAGCGGTTAAGATTGCGCCAATTTGAGATGGAGTGGCTTTACCCGACATCAACTTATGCATGACCGATTCCATTTGATCTGCGTTTAAGTCACGTCTTTCTAGGAGTTGTTCAATTGCCGCTTTCAGTTCCATAATACAACCTGTTCAAATAAATTTAGACGTTAGAAACAACCGCGGTTAGGCATTCTGTTCTAGAAAATTCTTTAGCATCTGATGACCTTGCTCGGTCAAAATAGATTCTGGATGAAACTGCACCCCTTCAATCGGTAATGTCTTATGGCGCACGCCCATAATCTCATCCAACTCACCATTGGCATCCTGTGTCCAGGCGGTAATGTCTAAACACGCTGGCAGAGTTGATTGCTCAATCACTAATGAGTGATAACGCGTGGTTGTGACCGGGTTGGGCAAGTTGGCAAACATGCCGACATTTTGATGGTAAACCGGAGAGGTCTTGCCATGCATGGCCTCTTTGGCTCGAATGATATTGCCGCCAAATGCCTGACCGATACCTTGGTGCCCTAAGCAAACGCCCAGAATCGGAATCTTACCGGCAAAGTGTTTAATCGCCGCAACCGAGATACCCGCTTCTGCTGGCGTACACGGCCCTGGAGAAATTACCAGATACTCTGGATTTAACGCTTCAATTTCTTCTAGCGTAATTTGGTCATTTCGAAACACTTCGACATGCTGGCCTAACTCGCCAAAGTACTGAACGATGTTGTAGGTAAAAGAATCGTAATTATCAATCATTAATAGCATATTTTATCCTAAACCAGTTGAGTCTACTTGTGGTTTGCCTTCGGGTTTGTGGTCTGTAAGCCGTTCGTCACGAACTCTGCCGCCTTGAAAATAGCGCGACCTTTGTTCATAGTCTCATCCCATTCAAGCTGAGGCACTGAATCGCCGACAATGCCCGCTCCAGCTTGTACAAATAGGGTTTTGTCTTTAATCACAGCGGTACGAATCGCTATCGCGGTATCCATATTACCGTGCCAACCTAGATAGCCTACGGCACCTGCATAGATACCACGCTTAACCGGCTCGACTTCATCAATGATCTCCATCGCACGAATCTTCGGTGCGCCCGAGACGGTTCCCGCAGGGAAAGTAGCACGTAAAACATCCATCGCGCTCAAACCCGGTTGAATTTTCGCATTCACATTAGAGACGATATGCATGACATGTGAATAACGCTCGACAACCATTTTCTCCGTCAAGTCAACCGATCCAATTTGGGCAATACGCCCAACATCGTTGCGCCCTAAATCAATCATCATCAAATGCTCAGCCAGTTCTTTAGGGTCATTTAACAACTCTTGCTCTAAAGCCAGATCGCTCTCAGGAGTTGCACCACGACGGCGGGTTCCGGCAATGGGACGCACAGTGACTTGCTCATCTTCTAGGCGCACTAGAATTTCTGGCGAAGAACCGACAATCTGCAAGTCGTCAAGATCCATAAAAAACATATAGGGTGACGGGTTCAGATGACGTAACGCCCGGTACAAGTCCATTGGCTCGTCATCAAACTTGACCGACATTTGCTGAGAGATAACCACCTGCATGGCGTCACCCGCTAATATATACTCTTGTACTTTTGCGACAGCTTGTTTAAAAGCTTCTTCACCAAAGCTCGAATGAAAATCATCTTCGGTAATCTGCTTGGGACTCGCAATATCAAGCGGAATCGGCATTGGCTCTCTTAACTTCTCGCAGAGCTCATCTAAACGTTTCAAGGCCAAGGCTTCACCATCAGCCTTGGTTAAGTCGGCATGCACGATCACATTGACTTGGCCGCTCAAGTTATCAAACACCACTAACTCTTCAGAAACTAATAGCTCAATATCTGGCGCGCCAATATCATCTTTTTCAGGGGCTGAGAATTTTAGATGATCTTCAACAAAACGAATCGTGTCGTAACCAAAATACCCTACCAGACCACCGCTAAAAACAGGCATACCAGAAGGCTCGTAAACTTTAAACTGCTTTTGATAAGCTTCAATCCAGGCTAAAGGATCTTCTGCAACTTGATGCTGGACCACCTTACCGTTTTTGACCTCTTTAATATGATTACCGTGGATAAGTAACCGTGTCTGACAAGGCAAGCCAATAATCGAGTAACGTCCCCACTTCTCTCCGCCTTGCACGGATTCGAATAGATAGGAGTAGGGGCCTTTGGCTAACTTATGATAAACACTCAACGGGGTATCATAGTCAGACAATACGGTACGCATAATCGGTACACGGTTATAACCCCGCTTTGCTAAGTTTGCAAAGAGTGTCTTGCTCATTCTAAATCCGCCTTAGTGCTTGATTGTTTTTCAGATTTCTCTAGTTTCTTGAATAAAATTGTTCGGCGAATACCGGCAATTGAACAGAATAACGGTCGAAAAATTTCTAGTAACAATGCTTTCAAAAAAGCCATACCAAATCCCTAATTGTTAATACAAACTTCTCAAAAAAAATAGACTAATCCTGTGCTTACATTGTTTCTAAAACCACAGGACAGGAAAGGCCTGGCCTGGCATGTCAGTCGTCTGT
>VCMI01000140.1 GCA_006222135.1 Thiomicrorhabdus sp.
ACGCTGGAGATCACCTACGACCGGTTTCATGTCGTCAAATTGCTTACACTAAAGCCATGGATCAGGTGCGCAGAATTGAACGTATTGAGCATGATGACTTAAAAGGACATAAGTACACGTTTTTGAAAAACCGACAAAACTTATCGGATAAACAGGAAAAGTCATTATCAGACATGCTTGAGCTTTACCCCACTCTAGGCAAGGCATACCGATTGAAAGTGCTGTTCAATGATGTATGGGACATGCCAAATAAAGTGGCGGCAACGACGTTCCTGACCAACTGGTGCAGAGAGGTCGAAGAGTCAACTATTCCCGCCTTTATGGCTTTTGCAAAAACGGTCAAAAGACATTGGTCTGGAATTATTCACTTTGTCGAGTCGCGTATTAGCAACGGTATTTTGGAAGGCATTAATAGTAAGGTGCAATTAGCCAAAAGACGCGCCAGAGGCTATCGCAATATCGGGAATTTCATCAACATGATTTATTTCCTATGCGGAAAACTGAAATTCAACTACCCACTCTATTTCACATAGAGCCACTAATCATTAGGGATAAGCACTAAACGCCAGACAGTCACGGTTTGGAAAACGATGTAATGAGAAAATTCGGAATTTCCGAATTTTCTACCAAACTAACCCTTTTATAACAAAGTACCGTCTTTGCGAGCAGAGCGAAGCAATCCAGGGTTAACGTTTAAATGCCATACTTCGTTCCAAACCCTGGATTGCCACGTCACTGCATTCCTCGCAATGACGGTGGTTTTAATTTTTCTTCGTGCCTTCGCGGTCAATCGACGGACTCTATTCCAGAGCATCCAGTGCCTATATTTCTTTAAAAGGCCTTTTAACTTCACCTCAATGAAATCTCAATTATCACGCCGAATATCAGCTATACAACCTCGTTTTTGATTCAGTATAATGTCTTGATATTAATGTTATATAAATGGATGGTTCTACGGTGTCGGAAACTTTGAATACTACGCTGGCTATGCGTTTTCACTCTCTTCAAGCTTATGTGAATTCACAGATTATTGGTCAACCACATTTAACACAGCGTCTGCTGATTGCTCTGCTTTCTGACGGCCATCTATTGGTAGAAGGCCCACCAGGCCTGGCGAAAACCAAGGCGATTAAAACCCTCTCTGAAGTGATTGAAGGCAGTTTTCATCGTATTCAATTCACCCCAGACTTACTGCCTTCGGATATTACCGGCACAGATATCTACCGTCCGGAAACCGGTGTTTTTGAGTTTCAAGCTGGCCCAATTTTTCATAACTTAGTATTGGCGGATGAGATCAACCGTGCGCCCGCTAAGGTGCAAGCCGCTTTGCTCGAGGCGATGGGTGAAGGCCAAGTAAGTGTCGGTCAACGTAGTCTGCCAATGGAAAAATTCTTTATGGTCATGGCGACTCAAAACCCATTGGAACAGGAAGGCACCTATCCTCTTCCAGAAGCTCAGCTAGATCGCTTTATGATGCATGTGAATGTGGATTATCCCAATGCGGAGAGTGAACTACAGATTTTAGAACTGGTTGAGAGTGAAGCACGAGAGATGGATAAGGTCGCTTTTGAACCCCTTTCGCAAATTGATCTATTCCAAGCACGTGAAGAGATCTTAAAACTCCACATGGCCGATGCCATTAAGAATTATATTGTGCAATTAGTCATGGCGACGCGTCAGGCGCAAACTTACAGCGACGATCTCGCCAAACTCATCGCCGTCGGTGTTAGTCCACGTGCCACCATTGCAATTTCACGATGTGCCCGTGCCCATGCTTGGTTGCAGGGTAAAGACTTTGTCAGTCCGGACGATGTGCAGGCAGTGGTGCATGACGTATTCCGTCATAGACTACTGCTTAATTTTGAAGCCGATGCGCAAAATATCAGACCCGATGACATTACGGATCAAATCCTTAGCTTTGTGCCGGTGACCTAATTGAATTTTCCGAGTTTTGTCGCGAACAGGACAACAAATGATGAGATCATCCAGGAAGCTTTAGATTAATGTCGCCAATATCGCAAACGGTTGAACAGTCCACTTCACTTTACAGCCAATTAGAAGAGTTGGTGGCATTTCGGTTTCACGTGAAACAAAAGAAACTGTCTCAGCAAAATAATCTAATGGCGAGCAGTGGAGGCAATCATCATGCTCAGCGCAAAGGTCGCGGTATGACCTTTAGCGAGGTACGCCAGTATCAACCTGGTGATGATATCCGACATATTGATTGGCGAGTGACGGCGCGAACCCAAAAAACCCACACCAAAGTCTTTATAGAAGAGCAGGAACGCCCAGTGATCTTAGTCACCGAGCAAACCCCTGCTCTGTTCTTTGGCTCTCAGGTGCGCTTAAAGGCGGCTCAAGCTCTAAATCTGTCTGCAATTCTAGCGTGGATAGCCCTTAACCAGAGTGAACGAGTCGGTGGATTTAGCTTTAATGAAAGCCACCAGGCCTGGGTAAGCCCTAAACGCAGCAAACAAACGGTATTGCATACTTTACAACACTCTTTACAGATGCAAAACCAATTGACCAGGCCTGGTCAGTCTAATCCGCTGACTTGGCAGAGCCATTTAAAACACCTTACTCAAGTCGTTAAACCGGGCAGTAAACTGTTTTTAATTGGCGATCTATTGCAACTCAACGAGCAGAGCATGGCCTATATTCGCAGCCTCTCACGACATAATGATGTGGTTGCCATTCATATTTTTGATCCCTTAGAAAAGCAACTGCCTAAACTGGGTTGGTTGAGTTTAACGCTCGGATTTCACTCAGACAGTCTTTTGAAACTCGACAGTTTTCGAAGTCAAACGCGTGATAACTATGCCGAATTATATGCGAAGCAATGGCAGGCCGCACAAGACCAATTTAGACAGATTAAACTGCCTTTAATTGAGATTGGCTGCCACGAAAATCCGTTAGAAAGCTTATTACGTCACAAGGTGATTCTGTAATTTATGTGTACTCTTAAAAATCGTCTTATGGATAACCTACTGCGATGAAACTCACTGAACAACAACAAGCCTTATTGAATGGACTTCAGGACATTCAGCTACCTGAACCGATCACTTGGTGGCCGTTAGCGTTCTCTTGGTGGGTTTTAATTTTGAGTCTGACCTCGATGTTGATTGGTGTCGTTTGGTACTTTCGTGAACAGCGCAAGCGCAACGCCTATCGTCGGGAAGCTCAAGAAGCCTTAAGACTTATAATGCATCCAAAAGAGTCAAACATACCTATTAACGAGCAAGTATTAGCGATTAATAGCTTATTAAAGCAAGTGGCCTTAACCACCTATGGCCGTCTTAAGGTTGCCAAATTAAGTGACCAGGCCTGGTTAGATTTTTTAAAGCAAAATGCCAGCTTTATCGATCAGCCGATTGTTCTAAAAGAGCTCTTTAAATTAGCCTATCAAGCCCCCACAACAGATAAAATCCAATTAAAAAACAATCAAGAGCTGTTAACCACTTGGCAAATTTATGCCGAGAAATGGATTAAAGGACACCATCAATAATGGATGTTTTAACGATCTTAGCAAACCTCAATGAAATTGAATTCCTATCGGCTTGGATGCTGGCATTTTTGCCTTTGCCATGGATTATTCGACGCCTCATTAAGCCGGTAGCGCAACAACAAAATCCCTTATTGGCACCCCAAATCATGGCGCGTGTTGCAGAGCAAATGCCACAAAACAAAATAATTGAAGACAGCCACAAAAAGGCACGGATTCCACTATTGTTTATTTTGCTATGGAGTCTATTGATTTTAGCGGCGATGCGCCCAATCTGGTATTTGAATCCGACGCCGTTTGAAGTCAGTGGCAAAGAGTTGATGTTGGCGGTCGATCTCTCTGGCAGTATGCGTAAAGCAGATATGTATTTGGGTGGCGATGATGTCGACCGTTTAGTGGCCGTTAAGTCGGTGGTTTCCCAGTTTATCGCGCAACGTAAAGGGGATCGTATCGGCTTGATTGTGTTTGGCACACAAGCCTTTTTACAAAGCCCGTTGACCTATGATTTACAAACGGTGAAGACCCTTTTAAATGAAACAGAGATTGGCATGGCTGGCAACAATACGGCCATTGGTGATGCGATTGGTTTAACGTTGAAACATCTCGAAAAAACCAAACAAAACCAAAAACCCAAGCGGTATTGATTTTATTGACGGATGGTTCTAATACCGCAGGCAAAGTCGACCCGATTAAAGCCGCCGAAAAAGCCAAACAATTGGGTCTAAAGATCTATACGATCGGTGTCGGTCGTGTGCAGGATAGAGTTGGCCTAGACATCTTTTTGGCCGGGAAATCAGAGATGGATATAGAGTCACTGAAACGTATTTCTGAAATTACCCAAGGCCAATTTTTTCAAGCCAATGACACCCAACAACTGAGTGAAATATACCAATACATTAACCAGTTAGAATCCAGTGATCACGAGGTCAATAATTACCGCCATCGTTCTGAACTTTACGTTTGGCCATTGGGTGCTGCTTTTATACTCAGCTTAGGTTTGGCCTTATTACAACTTAAAAGACGAGGGGCTTAGTCATGCAGGAAGTGTTGCAATTCCAGCTTTTACGCCCGTGGTGGTTTTTAGGCTTACTGCCGGTGGCTTGGTTGCTCTGGAAAGCTTGGCAAGTTAAAAATCAGCAAGACGATTGGCATCAAGTCATTGCGCCACAATTTAGGCGTTTATTGTTAGGCGAAAACACCCCTGGTGAAGCTTCGGTTTTAAATAAACTTTCTATTTGGGGCTTAGGATTGATCTGGTTTTTAGCGATTTTAGCCCTCTCTGGACCTTCGCTTAAATCGGTAGAGCTACCGGCTGAAAAGAACCAGCAAGGCACGGTTATTTTGCTTGATCTGTCGCTCTCGATGTTGGCAGATGATCTGGCGCCAAATCGCTTGAGTCGAGTCAAATACAAAATTACTGATTTAGTTAAACAACATCCCGAACTCTCCATAGGTTTAGTCGGTTATGCCGGCAGTGCGCATAGTATCTCGCCTATTTCGGAAGATAATCAAACGCTATTAGGTCTATTGCCCGCTTTAAACCCGGTGATTATGCCGAGTTATGGTTCGAACCCACTGCTAGGCTTTGAGCAAGCCAAAAACTTATTGGAAGGTGCTTTTATTAATCACGGTCATATTATTTGGATTACCGATGATTTGGAAAGAAACCAATTGCCTGCGATTAAAAGCTGGATTAAAGCGCATGATTACACTGTCAGCATTATGCCGGTCGGTACAGCGATGGGGGGTGTCGTGCAAATTCCAAATTATGGCCTACTGAAAGATGATAACGGAAAAATTGTCTTACCCTCTTTGCCAATAGGACGCTTTGTTGAATTAAATTCGTTAACGGGTGTCACTGTCACTCCGTTGAACATTGGCGATAATTCTGTGGACGCGTTACTGCCACCCACTTCAGTCAGCCGAGAGCAGGAAGAGAGTGACGATAAAACTGAGAATAAAACCACTGATAACACTATTCTAAATGCGCTAGACGAAGGGGCGTTGTTATTGATTATTTTGCTGCCGCTGGTCGCATTGCTCTATCGTCGTGGGTGGATTTTTAGCCTTTCATTTACGATGATTCTGCCGATAGGATTACTCGGAGTAGCGGGATCATTGATGCCTACGCCAAGTGTCGCCGCCACTGAACTACCCAGCTTTACCGATGCCTTTAAATCGCCCAATCAACAAGGCTACCAGGCCTGGTCAGATCAAAACTATAATGCGGCCGAAGCCCTGTTTGAAGACAGTCAATGGCGTGCCAGCGCACTCTATCGTGTAGGAAAATATGCTGAAGCCGCCCCGCTGTTTGCTAAAGATAAATCCGCCAATGGTTTTTACAATCAGGCTAATGCCTTAGCGAAATCTGGCCAGTTAGAACCAGCCAAAAAAGCTTATGAAAATGCATTAAAAAAGCAGCCTGATTTTGCAATGGCCGAAAAAAACCTAGCGTTAGTGAACCAACTGTTGCAACAGCAGAAAGAGGAAAAGTCGCAAGAACAGCAACAAGAGTCAGACTCCCAAAAGGGAAAGTCTAAACAAGATGATTCTTCTTCTGAAGAGAAAAAAAATCAGGGGGGTCAATCTGACAACTCAGAACCGGGTGAAAATTCTGATAAAAGTGGCGGCCAAAATAGTAGTCAGGGTAGCCCCTCAGAGCAAGCCAAGCAAGATGGAGACTCCTCTAAAGATTCTGCCTCGGATTTGTCAGACACCTCTGATATAGCGGAGTCTAAAAAAGCCAATGAGGCCTTAAATAAACCGACACCAGAGAGCGGGACTCCAGCGGATTCAGAAAATTCCGAGGATGCTACACCAGCGAGCGCAGATTCCACTACCGAGGGTAGCAATGACGCCAAACCGAGTCGAGGAACCGCGGACTCGGCGACAGAGTTTGCAGATGATAAGGCCTTACCAGGCCTGGCCGATTCGGAACTCTCTGAACAGAAGACCAATGGCTTACCGTTAGACAATCCAACTCAGGACACTCAGGGTGAAAACCCTCCAACAGAAGAGCAACAGGCGACTCGTAATTGGCTAAAACAGATTCCTGACGAGCCTGGGGTCTTTTTAAAACGTAAATTTGAATACCAATACCAACAACAATCGGCGCAACCTTCGGGTCATTCATCGTCCGACCAATCAACACCACAATCGTCAAACAAGCAATGGTAAAGACAATGCAGAAACCACTCAACTCATTCCGTAAAGGCCTACTGTTCGTCTTATTATTGGCAAGCCCAATATTGGCTTGGGCTCAGACATTAACAGTGCTTACAGATAGGCAAACGGTTGAGTTAGGCGATGTGATTAGCCTAACCATTCAAACCGACTTCCAAACAAGCGGAAAACAACTGGATTTAACGGTTTTGGAAGATCAGTTTCAAGTATTGGGAAAACAACAAAGCAATAACATTGAATTTATCAATGGCAGTTTTAACTCGCGTACCCGCTGGCAGATTCAGATGGTCGCAAAACAGGTCGGTGCATTAATCATTCCGTCGTTGCAAATTGAAGATGCCAAAAGCCAACCGCTGACCATCACGGTGTTACCGATAAAAAAAGCCAGTAAAGGCGACTTAGGCCCCTACTTTTTGGAATCATCACTCAGCAAAAACCAAGTCACTGTTCAAGAAGAAGTCATCTATACACTTCGCCTCTACTTTTTAGGCAGTGTCTCAGGCAATATCCGTCCGCCGCAGTTTGGTCACGCGCTCTCTGAACCGATTAAAGAGCAATCCGTCTATGGCAAGAAACTCAATGGCCAAAACTATTCGGTGTATGAGTGGGTTTACGCTCTATACCCGCAGAAAAGCGGCCAACTGGACATTCTTGGGGCGCAATTTTCGGGTCTGATTCAGTACCAAGGCCGACAGAAAGGGGTCAGTGAAATCGCCGAAACACAAACGGTAACGGTCTTGCCTGAAGTAGCTGAATTCAACAACCAGTCGAAAAATCTTTGGTTACCAGCGAGCGATTTACAATTAAAAGAACAGTGGATCAGCGCCCTTGATAAAGTACGTGTGGGCGACAGCTTGACGCGAACACTAACCTTAAAAGTGGACGGCTTAATGGCCAGTCAACTGCCTGCTCTAACAACCGAAAATGGTAGTGGGTTTAAAGTCTATGCGGATCAACCTGTTAGTAAACAAACCATTGTGAAATCAAGCTTACAAAGCCAAATTCAGGTTAAACAAGCCATTATCCCAATGCAAGAAGGCCAGATAGTCCTGCCCGAGCAAACCATCACTTGGTGGAACACCACAACCCAAAAGATTGAGAGAAGTTCAGTGCCCGCCCGCAGCATAACCGTTCTACCTGCGCTTATTACTCAAGCGCCTTTGATTAATAAAGGCCAAGTGTTTAATCCCGATGCGTTGAAAAACCAGCAAACAGGCTCCATATCAGTGGATCAACAGATTAATTCCATGGTTTCACGTGAAGCAAATAGCATCTGGCAAATAATCAGTTTGCTGATGACATTAGCATGGGTCAGCACGTTGTTATTGTGGCGTAGAAAACATAAACAACTACAGGCTAATATCGCCGCATTACAACCAGAAGCGTTAAAGTCCACGGAAAGTGACCAGGCCTGGTCAACGACAGAGTTCGAGTTATGCCAAACAGATAAGCAAGGCCAGATTAAACTCACTCCACAACAGTTTTATAACAAGTTGAGAGTAACTCTGGCCGAAGAGCATAAGATCCACCAATTTGAAGCGTTGAATTATCCTGAGTTACAAAATGCGATTCGCCAACTTGAGACCCACCTATTTAATCAAGAAATTTTAAATTCTGATACGCTTTCTGAGATCTGTCGATTACTCAATCATTGGTCAATAAAGATGGGGGAAACTCAATCCCCATCCGCCAGTAAACTCAGTTCACTGTACGGAAAGTAAGCCAATACTTTATTTTCAATAGACATAAAAAAGGCGTTCATTTGAACGCCTTTTTTGATTTTACTGTCTAGAATAACGGCTCTATGTGAAATAGAGTGGGTAGTTGAATTTCAGTTTTCCGCATAGGAAATAAATCATGTTGATGAAATTCCCGATATTGCGATAGCCTCTGGCGCGTCTTTTGGCTAATTGCACCTTACTATTAATGCCTTCCAAAATACCGTTGCTAATACGCGACTCGACAAAGTGAATAATTCCAGACCAATGTCTTTTGACCGTTTTTGCAAAAGCCATAAAGGCGGGAATAGTTGACTCTTCGACCTCTCTGCACCAGTTGGTCAGGAACGTCGTTGCCGCCACTTTATTTGGCATGTCCCATACATCATTGAACAGCACTTTCAATCGGTATGCCTTGCCTAGAGTGGGGTAAAGCTCAAGCATGTCTGATAATGASTYKTCSTGTTTATCCGTATAAGTTTTGTCGGTTTTTCAAAACGT
>VCMI01000141.1 GCA_006222135.1 Thiomicrorhabdus sp.
ACACGACGACTTTATCGAGTCGCCACAAATGCACGCCTTCCACTGGTGACGGACATGCTTAAAGAAGCGATGAGTAAGTTAAAAGGCAAAGCCAAACCAATATTCCACAGTGATCAAGGTTGGCAGTATCAGCATGGTGAAGTTCAGAAGCTACTTAAAGAGCATGGATTAACTCAGAGTATGTCAAGAAAAGGGAACTGTTTAGACAATGCGGTTGCTGAGAACTTTTTTGGAATCCTAAAAACCGAGATGTATCATCGTAAGAAGTTCAACAGCGCTGAGCATCTGATGGAAGAAATTAAAGACTATATCGAGTATTACAATACAAAACGAATCAAGGTGAAACTAAAAGGCCTGACTCCGATAGAATATCGAAACCAGGCCTTAAGTGCCGCTTAACTAAAATGTCCAACTTTTTGGGGTCACTTCAGAAATGGGGCTTTTTGACAGGCGATGTAAACTCTATTAATGGAGCTGATAAATTGGTAGCTATTCAACTCCAATCACGTACTCCACCGTATTTTGATCTTATAAAGCGCTAACAATAGCTGTTTCAACTGCATCGATTGGTAAAGTACCATCTACTTTAATGTATTTGAGTGCTGGATTTTTAGCGGCGACTTCGGTGTAGTAGTTAATCAATGGCGCCGTTTGGTTATGATACACATCCAAACGATCTTTAACCACATCAGGCATATCATCACCACGCTGTACTAGGTCTTCCCCCGTGGCATCATCTTTGCCTTCTACTTTAGGTGGGTTATAGACTAAATGGTAAGTACGTCCCGAAGCCAAGTGGGCACGACGACCAGACATACGGCTGACGATTTCTGAATCGGGTACATCAATCTCAATTACAGCATCAATTTCAACGCCGGCTTCGGCAACAGCATCGGCTTGTGGAACAGTACGCGGAAAACCATCTAAAAGAAAACCATTGGCACAATCTTCTTGGGCTATGCGTTCTTTAACCATGCCAATAATGATTTCATCCGTGACTAATTGACCTGCATCAATCGCTTGCTTGGCCTGCTTACCTAAGTCGGTACCGGCTTTAATGGCCGCGCGTAACATGTCACCAGTCGATATTTGAGGAATCCCAAATTTCTTAGTTAAAAATTGAGCTTGTGTACCTTTACCTGCGCCAGGAGCGCCAAGAAGAATAAATTTCATGAGTAATTCCTAAAATGTATATTTGAAGTGCTGACTATTATACGGTTTTTGTGAAATGGGAAAAAGGGCTTTGCTTTATGCCATGCGATTAAAAACCATCGTGAGCTATTTATGGATCATTTTTGGTTATTTTTATCGACTCATTTCTAAAAGATCACGTATGATTTTTTCAGCTTGCTGGGCGTAGCTTCCGCCAAATAGATTAAAGTGATTGAGAACGTGGTACAGGTTATACAACGGTTTGCGACTTTGATAACCAGCATCCAATGGAAATACGGCGTTATAACCCGTGTAAAAATCTGCAGTGAAACCCCCAAATAGTTCCGTCATAGCAAGGTCCGTCTCTCGATCGCCATAATAACAAGCGGGATCAAAAAAAATGGGTTCCCCCGCCTCGTTAAACGCACTGTTGCCTCCCCATAAATCGCCATGCAATAAAGAGGCTTCTGGTGTGTACTCCTTAAACCAAAAAGGAAGTTGTTCAATCAACTCCATCCCCAATTGGTAGAGAGAAGCGGGTGCATCACGTAAAATGGCGAGCTCTAATTGTGGTTTTAGTCGTTGTTGACCATAAAACTCAATCCAATCCATCTGCCAATGATTATGTTGTTGGCTTAAACCGATAAAATTATTCTCGAACCAGCCGAAGGGCTTGGCATCCCGACTTATTTGATGATGCAGATGCGCCAAAGCGCGCCCACGTTGTACTTCATCACTCTGTGGTTTTGAGGGTGCGAAATCAATGAACTCCATTAATAACCAGGCCTGGTCATTAAAAATGCCGGTGGCAAAAGGTTGGGGGCAGGTGATGGTATTCGAGTTACGAATGGCATTCAAACTGTGTCGTTCAGTATCAAAGTGCGGTAGATATTGGCGATGATTGAGTTTTAGGAAGTAGTTTTTCCCGGCCGTGTGGAGTTGATAGGCTTGGTGAATATCCCCACCCGAAACAGCGTGCGCTGACTGAATTTGGATAGGCGAAAGCAGTCCATTTAACGGCTGATTTATATTTTCTGAAAATGCTTGCCAGTCCATATTCATTCCTTATTGTCAGGGGTCAAATGAAATGTTTAATTATGCAGCCTATTCAAATAACTCTTCGGTCAGGTTTTGAATTTGTTTTTGCGATACGGCCGGCACTATGGGTGCAAACTCTTCGCGGAATATCTCAAACAGACCCTCTGAAGTGGTTTCTGGTACCGCCTCGCCTGTGTCAGGATCAATTTGGATATTGACCAGTCCTTCAGGAGGCATAAACGGTACATTCGGCTCATTTTGTAACGCCAGTTGCATATACTCCATCCAGATCGGCAGGGCCGCTCGGCCGCCTACTTCTCTCCATCCCATGCTACTAGGTTGATCAAATCCGACCCAGACAGTGGTCGCAATGTTCGGATTGAAACCTGAGAACCAAGCATCTTTCTGTTCATTGGTCGTGCCCGTTTTACCCGCAATATCTTCACGATTAAGGGCTCTGGCTTTTCTACCAGAGCCGATACGAATAACATCTTGCATTAGGGAGGTCATAATGTAGGCGTTGCGAGGTTCAATGACTCTCGGTGCATTCAGTTTATCCCCTGGTACACATCGATTTTCTACACAGGCTTTTTTAGGGGTCGCTTTATAGAGTATCTCGCCGTCAAAATTTCGCACTTCGCTAATGATGTACGGTTCAATGAGATAACCCGTATTGGCAAACGTCGCATAAGCGGTCACCATTGTTAATGGATTAAATTCAACACTGCCTAACGCGAGTGATAAATCACGATGTTTATTGAGTTCTTCCAGTGGAAAGCCAAAACGTTGCAAGTAGTGGATGGCCGTTTTAACCCCAAGTTGTTGTAAAAGGCGTACTGAAACCAAGTTACGTGAAAATGCCAGGCCATTTCTTAAGCGGGTAGGTCCATAAAAACGGCCAGAATAATTTTCAGGTCGCCAAATATCTTCTAGATTGCTGTCATGGAAAACGACGGGTGCATCATTAATGGTCGTGGCAGCGGTCATGCCATTTTCTAACGCAGTCGAGTAAACGAACGGCTTAATGTTAGAGCCTACCTGACGTTGTCCATGGGTAACACGATTATATTTGCTACGGAAGTAGTCAAAACCGCCAACCAAGGCTTGAATAGCACCGTCATGGCTATCGATAGAGACCAGTGCTGATTCTGTTTGTGGGTCTTGTGCCAGTTGCCATTGGTTGTCGAGCCACTGTAAATAAATTATATCACCGACCGTTAAGACATCTTGTGGTTTAGTGGGTGCCTCACCTGTATGGTTTACGTCTTCGTAAGGCGCGGCCCATTCCATCTTTTTAAAGTCTAAACTAACGCTTTCACCGGTTTCCATGAATACTAGAGTGTCTGCTGTTTTGATATTGTCTTGTGTGAATTTCGTCACGACACCGACTTTCAGACCACCAAAATTAGAGGTGTTTTTGAGCGCTTTAAGAAGCGTCTCTTGATTGGCAAGTTCCTCAGTCCCTAAATGTCGAATTGGACCACGGTAACCGTGGCGTCTTTCATATTCTTGTAATCCATTTTGAACCGATAGATTTGCGCGTAGCTGAAGAGTGCTGTCTAGAGTTGTGACAATGGTCAGTCCATTCTGTAGAGCTTCTTCGCCAAAGCGTTCTAAAGCAAAGCTTCGTGCCATCTCAGCCACATAATTAGCTGAAACATCAATGTTAGCCCCATTACGTTGAGCATGCTCTTCGACGGCTTGTGCTGCTAGCATCTCTTCTTCAGTGATGTAGTTTTGGTCAAACATGCGGCTTAAAACATAATTACGGCGCTGTATAGCTCGAGTTGGATTGATAATCGGGTTATAGGCGGAAGGTGCTTTAGGCAGGCCGGCAATCATGGCGTACTCATCTAAAGAGAGCTCACCGATAGTCTTGCCATAATAGGTATTTGCTGCAGCCGCAACGCCATATGAGCGGTATCCGAGAAATATTTTATTTAAATAAAGGGTAAGGATTTCTTGCTTCGTTAATTCGGCTTCAATTTTATAAGAAAGAATGATTTCATTGATCTTTCTGAGATAGGTTTGTTCTGACGTTAAGAAAAAGTTACGCGCAACCTGCATGGTAATAGTGGAACCACCCGACTGTTTGTGTCCGGTGGTAATGAGTTCATAAACGGCTCGTCCAATCCCTTTGTAATCCACGCCGCCATGTTCAAAAAAGTTTTCATCTTCTGATGAAATGATAGCTTGGGTCATGCGTTCCGGAATTTCATGATATTCCAAAGGCAGGCGCCTCTTAGTACCAATTTCACTAATGAGTTTTTCATCTTTGGTAACGATACGCAGCGGGACTTGGTAAGTGACATCATTTAATTTAGCGACATCCGGCAGGGTTGGGTAGACCGTAAGAGCATAAAAAAGCGCGGCGATCAGAGGAACCAGGATAAAACCAAGGACAATATTCATCCACATAAACCAGTGTAGATAACGTAGCTTAGTTTTAACAGGGGGAGGTGATGTTTGGTTTTCTATTTCACTCATGAAAAACTCAGGGAACTCTAATAGGTTATGAAAGCCGACTTAAGCAAGCTTAAGAGCGACGAATTTAGGTTTATATCGGCTTTAATAAAGACGCTGTTTATTATAGCGTTTTATAGGGAAGTTATGCGAGTGAGTTGATTTGGTTATCTGGCTTGCATTCGTGGATTTGAATGCTTCTGAAAAGGGTTTTGGCCCTATTTTTAGGCGCTTTAAAACTAAAAAACCCAGCAGAAGCCAGGTTTTTTAGAAGCACTCTCTTAAAGAGCTAAATTAAGAGTTTTTGCTATAACGACCAGATTTTATATCGTCCCACATTAGGTAGAGATTTCCACCGACAATAACTGCGATTGACAGGGCGACACCAGCCAGCCCGATTGCGACTTGTACTGTTTGTGGAATGATGTCAGCCCAAATGCCTAATAAGACGACAAGTGGAACGACAACCGTTACAACGATGACAAGTAACATTTTTACAAAATTATTCATGGTATTGCGCCTCAGCTAGAATTTTTTGTTGTATATATAACAGTTAGAACTATACTGCGAAATTTGACTAATTTCAATATTTTCAAGATGAAACCTTGATTTGAATCAATAAATCTCTAAATTAAAGAGTGTTTATTCAAAATCCTGTACTTTTTTGCTGATTTTCTCAATCAATGCTTTAAGTTCTACGTTGGCCTGAGTTGTGCATTTATCGGTTTTAACCCTGGTTTGATTCTCATAAAAGGCGGTGGGGTTACGACACTCAAACGCGTGAATCTGAGTCTTAATCGTTTATAATATAGACCATTCTACAAGCGCAATAAGTCAAAGGAAAATGTATGCATAGGGTTGTATTAGCCACAGGAAACCAAGGCAAGTTAAAAGAGATGACGGATATTCTGCAACCGTATGGCTGGGATGTGAAAGCCCAATCAGAATTTTTCAGCACGGAAGCCGAAGAAAGTGGCCTAACGTTTATTGAGAATGCAATTCTCAAGGCTCGTTTTGCCTCTCAGCAGACGGGTTTGCCGGCGATTGCCGATGATTCTGGTATCGAAGTCAGTGCTCTAAAAGGTCGTCCTGGGATTTATTCAGCGCGTTATTCACAAGATTTACACGGTGATTTAGCCAATGATGAAACCAATCTGCAAAAACTATTGGATGAGTTAGAAGGGTTGCCGCCTGAACAACGTCAAGCCAGTTATTACTGTGCGATGGTTTATCTTGAGCATGCAGAAGATCCAACGCCGGTGATCGGCTTAGGTCGTTGGTATGGTGATATCCTCACCGAGAAGCGTGGTGAAGGAGGGTTTGGTTATGATCCCATCTTCTGGGTAGAAGAGATGGATAAAACGGCGGCAGAACTGCCTAAAGCACAAAAGAACCAAATGAGTCATCGCGGCCAAGCCCTTAATGCCTTAGTCATGCAACTCAGACGTGGCGCTTGATTACCGAAAATTTTACCACGAAGACGCGAAGAAAAGATTAGAGAGAGAATGACCAGGCCTGGTTGAATTTTAAACCGGGTTACCAAAAAGGCACGAAGTCACGAAGGGGAAAAAAGGCAAGAATTTAGAGTGTTTAATTCTTTAATCTCGTAATTCCTTAATCTTTAAAAACTTCGTGTCTTCGTGCCTTCGTGGTCAATCAATCAGATCCAAACTTCTTCACCATATTTCACAATATGTACCGTTTTGTGTAGCTTGTCTTCAATTGCTTTTTTAAAGATGACTTGCTTATCTGGCTCGCCATGTATTAAAAAGACCTTATCGAGTTTTTCAAATCCCGACATCCAGTTGATCAGTTCAGTTTGATCAGCATGCGCTGAAAAACCGTTAATCATATGAACTTTGGCTTTGACCTTAATTTTTCATGGTAGATACGAATCTCTTCTGCACCTTCGACCAATAAGCGTCCAAGTGTGCCTTCTGCCTGAAAGCCTACAAATAAGATGCTGTTACGCTCATTCCATAAACGGTGTTTAAAGTGGTGCAGAATTCGTCCGCCATTACACATGCCGCTGCCCGCAATGATAATACAACCACTCTCTTCTTCGTTAATCGCCATAGAGTCCGCACCCGTCACGGAATAGGACAAAGCAGGGAATTCAAATACTGAACCATCTTGGTTAAATAAGTTGCGCGCCGCTGGATTTAAACTGTGGTGATAACGATCGTAAATTTTAGTGGCTTTAATGGCCATCGGTGAATCTAGAAACACCTTGCAGGGCGGTAATACTTTATCGTAATGCATTTGCTTAATAAGCACCAAAAGCTCTTGGGTACGCTCAATGGCAAAAGAGGGGATAATGATATTTCCCTGGTTATTGAGTGTGCTAATCACGACCTCTCTAAACTCTTCAATACTGGCTTCTATACTGCGGTGATTACGATCTCCATAAGTCGATTCAATATAAAGGGCATCGGCTTTTTTGATCAGTTGTGGATCGGGCATAACCAAGTCATTACTATTGCCTAAGTCTCCACTGAAGACCACCGTTTTAGATTGACCTTGTTCTTCAAAATCAATCTGCAGGGTGGCTGATCCTAGGATGTGCCCAGCATTTCTAAAGGTGACTTGAACATCTTTTGCTAAGGTTATCGGTTTATCATATTCTGCATATTGGATGTTTGAGTCGAATACTGCTCTCACATCATCATGGGTGTAGAGCGGTTTTTTCACCTCACCTTCATCGCCGCGACGACGGGCCTTTTTAAGGGTCGTTGCATAGTCCTCTTCGGCAATTTTGGCACTGTCCAGCAGAACGACTTCGGCCAGCTCCATGGTGGATCTTAAAGCAATGATTCGACCATCAAATCCATCTATTAAGAGTTTTGGAATGCGCCCCACGTGATCTAAATGGGCGTGAGTAATCAGTAGAATATCGACATCTTTTGGATCAAATTCAAAGCTGTCGAAAGCGTGTTTTTCAGCTTTTCCTTGAAACATGCCGCAATCGACAAGTATCCGTGGCCCATGTTTAAGTTGTAAAAAATGACAGGAGCCAGTTACCGTTTCTGCCGCACCGAAGGATTGAATGAGTGTCATGGTAAATTCCTCAAAGTGAACTGTGAATAGCAATAATACTCACTATAGCATGAAGTTTTGAAAGGGAATTGATGTAAATCAATAAGTGAAACCATTTACATCTAAAGAGTCGCGGTTTCGGATAATAAGTGCAATTTGGAAATAGGAAGAGCCAGTTGAGTTAAACTCGAAGGCTTTTCCCGACCAAGAGAATTGCAAAATGAGTTATAACCAACTGACCGAGGGTCAAAGATACCAGATTTACGCATTATTGAAAGAGGGATTTTCGCAAAAAGCGATTGCCGACAATATTGAATGCCATCCCTCAACCATTTGCAGAGAATTAAAACGCAATAGAGGCAAGAAAGGCTACCGTCATAAACAAGCTAATAAGCTGGCAGTAGAAAGACGGCAAACGGCGCATAAATCCCTAAAGTTGACTCAACCTGTCAAGGACTGGATCAGCCAACTTATTGAACAGGATTTAAGCCCACAGCAAGCCGTTGACTACCTCAAAAGCAATAAAGGAATTAGTCTTCATCACGAAACGGTCTATCAGTATATCTATCGTGATAAAGCCAGTCGTCGTGT
>VCMI01000142.1 GCA_006222135.1 Thiomicrorhabdus sp.
ACGSTTGATCGAACATCTAGAATCGCTCGCTTCATTAAAGTTAACACGAGAAAGTCAGACATCGTTAGCGCTGTCATCATTGAGCAATTACGAGCTTTAAACAGGCCTGTTCATTCATTAACTTCAGATAATGGCAAAGAGTTTTCACAATACCAAACGATGGCAAAAGAGCTTGGGACAGATTTTTATTTTGCCCACCCTTACTCTTCTTGGGAGCGTGGAACCAATGAAAATACCAATGGATTGTTAAGACGATTCTTTCCAAAAGGAACAGACTTCGATAAAGTAACTCAGGAAGAAATTGATTGGGTTGTTGATAAGCTCAACAATCGCCCAAGAAAGTGTTTAGGATTCAGAACACCTAATGAGGTGTTCTGGGAAATTAAAACTGTTGCACTTACGACTTGAATGTATCCTCTAATAAAGTGTTGTGTTGTCTATATCTATGTCCAATTTAAAAATCGCCAAAGTGGCCGTTCCTGGCCCATTTTTATTTCCGCTAGACTATCTGCTTGAGCCTGTTCAAGATTTACTCTCAGAAGGTGATTCCACAAAAGTGGCCGTCGTCGGTGGGCGAGTTTGGGTGCCGTTTAGAAATAAAAAAATTGTTGGCCTGGTGGTGGCGATAACAGAGAGTGCCGATTTTGATTTGGCTAAAATCAAACCGATTAGTGAAGCCATTGATTCAGAAGCACTGTTTTCAGCGGAAGATCTCAGCCTATTCCAATGGGCGAGCCAGTATTATCATGAGCCGATTGGCGAGGTGATTTCTGCGGCGCTTCCGAAACGATTACGCCAAGGTGAGCCGAACCGCATTCAAGGTGTTGCCCATTGGCAGTTGACTGAACTGGGTAAAACCATTCAGCAGGGCGATATTGCCGGTAATGCCAAGCGTCAAAAGTCTGTATTGGCGAGTTTTCAAAATGCGAAACACCCTTTATTGAGCTCAACGCATTTGTCGAAAGATTCCGACAACTGGCGACCTGCACTGAATAAGTTTATCGAGTCAGGCTGGGTGGTAGAGTCTAAAGGGCCTTGTTTACTCGAATCTGATTATCCGCCATCCCCTAATCATATATTGAATGAAGAGCAGGATTATGCGGTTAAGAGTGTCACGGAGTGGTTAGAAAAGGATAATTCATTTGCCAGTTTCCTGGTGCAGGGGATTACAGGCAGTGGTAAGACCGAAGTCTATCTGGGCATGATTGAAGCTGTCTTAAAGCAGGGTAAACAGGCCTTAGTACTCGTTCCTGAGATTGGTTTGACGCCGCAAATGGTGGCACGTTTTGAAGCTCAGTTGCAAACTCGGGTGGCCACCTTGCACTCTGGTTTAAATGATGCGGAACGTCATTGTGCTTGGCATTTGGTACGCACTGGTCAAGTTAAAGTTCTTTTGGGAACACGTTCGGCACTATTTACGCCTTTTAAGGCGTTAGGCATCTGCATTATCGATGAAGAGCATGATCTCTCTTATAAACAGCAAGAAGGCTTCCGTTATTCTGCCAGAGACTTGTTGGTACGTAGGGCCTTCCAAGAAAAAGTGCCCGTGGTTATGGGTTCAGCGACACCCTCCTTAGAGAGCCTGCATAATGTCAAAAGCGAACGTTATCTTCATCTCAAGCTGAAACAGCGTGCCGGGAATGCCAAAAAACCGAGTTTAAAACTGCTCGATATTCGCGGTGAAAAAATTCAGGAAGGGGTTTCTCGGAAGTTACAAACGGCTATGACCACGCATTTAGAAAAAGGCGGGCAAGTCCTGCTGTTTTTGAATCGACGTGGATTTGCCCCTGTTTTAATGTGTCATGAGTGTGGCTGGCAAGCCAGTTGTCCAAGTTGTGACGCCAATATGACTCTGCATACCGGCAAGCTCAATGATTATCTTCAATGTCACCATTGCGGTGAACAAGAACCCGCACCTAAGAGTTGTCCGAGTTGCGAAGGTGAAGAGTTCGTAAAAGTGGGTCAAGGTACGGAACGGCTAGAAGAGGCCATTACCGATTGGTTTCCCGATAATAGCGTCTTACGTATCGACCGCGATACCACCCGTTTGAAAGGCAAGATGGCGGAGTTGACGGGGATTGCACAACGCGGGGAAGCCGATATTTTGATTGGCACCCAAATGCTCGCCAAAGGTCACCATTTTCCAAATGTCACTTTAGTGGGTATTCTCGATGTTGATCAGGGTCTTTTTAGTGCCGATTACCGAGCTCCAGAACGGATGGCGCAATTGATTCTACAAGTTGCTGGTCGAGCTGGACGCGCGGAAAAACAGGGGGAAGTCTTAATTCAAACGCACCACCCCGATCATCCCTTGCTGATTACTCTGATTCGCGAAGGCTATGATGCCTTTGCCCAACAGGCCTTAGATGAACGAATTCGTGCCAAATTACCGCCGACGCGTTATCAGATATTGATTCGATCAGAAGCCTCTAATCCGAATGACGTGATGGCCTTTTTACACTCTCTTAAAGCCGGACTTGAACTGAATCAGCAACAGTTTATAACAGAATCGGGAAAAGCTTCTGATGTTGAGTTTTGGGGGCCAGTAGCGGCCCCTATGTTGCGTCGCCAGGGACGTTATCGCTTTCAGCTACTGTTGCAATCCGCAGAGCGTGGACAGCTACATCGTGTGTTACGTGAATTAGAACCGCATATCTATCAAAGTCCTCTGGCGCGCAAAGTGCGCTGGAGTATTGATGTTGATCCGCAAGAGATGATGTGACCAGGCCTGGTCATTTTAAGTGAGATTTATAGACCTTACCAGAAATCTTCAGTCCCTTTAATACGCAGTCATTTTCAATACTTGTCTGATAATGAATAGGGTATGATGATTTCAATTATTTTTTATTATTGTTATTTCAGACGCTTCAAGAGACCATCTTGAACTGTAAAAGGAGAATCATATGTAGTTTTTAGGATTTGTTGGAACGGTATCAATCTTGATTTTGATCTATCTATTTTTAGCCGTCAAAATAGTCTCTCAGGCTGAATTGTGGGTTATAGAACGCTTAGGGAAATATCATCGCACTTTGGGCGCCGGGATTAATTTCATTATTCCTTTTATGGATCAAAAACGCTCTCAGTTTCATACTCAAGAACAGATTATAGATGTACCTCGCCAATCCGTCATCACCAAGGATAACGTTAGTATTCAGATAGATGCCGTGGTTTTTATTCGTATTAACGACGCTAAGCAAGCGACCTATGAAATTAAAGATTTGAAAGTCGCTATTGCACAGTTAGCTCAAACCACTTTGCGTGCTGAGATTGGCCGTATGGAGCTAGATGAAACATTGAGTTCGCGAGCCGATTTAAATGCCGTCTTATTGACCGCCTTAGATTTAGCCAGTAGCACTTGGGGGGCGAAAGTAACCCGTGTCGAAGTGGCCGATATTTCTGTGCCACAAGCGGTGCAAACGGCAATGGAATTGCAAATGGAAGCAGAGCGTCGTCGTCGTGCCACGGAAACTGCTGCTGAAGGGGATAAGAACGCGTTAATCCTAAAAGCAGAAGGTGAACGTCAACAAGCCTTTAAGCAAGCAGAAGCGGTTGAACGTATGGCGGATGCCTCCAAGTATGAAAAAGAACAACTGGCGATGGGTGAGCAAAAAGCCATGGAGTTGATTAACCTCGCGATGATGAATAATAAAGATGCCGCCAGTTTCTTATTGGCGAAAGATCGTATTGCGGCATTTGCAGGGCTTGCGGCCAGTGATTCCGCTAACAAAGTGATTGTGCCGATTGAAACGTCAGAGATGGTGGGTTCTCTAAGCGCATTTGCAACGCTGTTGGGTCAAAACAATTCAGGCACTTAGGCACTTAATAGTCGCGAAGAAAAACTAAGGGATATTATAAAAATGGAAAATATACTACCGATTATTCCAGCTTGGATCATGCTCACTTTAGGGGTTTTATTACTTGCTGCGGAGTTATTAAGCGCTACTTTTGTAATGCTGTTTTTTGGCATTGCATTTATTCTGGTGGGTTTAATAGGTTTCTTTGTGAACTGGCCTTCTGGAGAGGTTCAATTGCTGCTTGCCATGGTGTTAGGCGGAATTTTAACCTATGCTTTACGTGGCTTTTTTATACAAAGTATGCCAAAGAAGGACCTACCATTAGAAACCATGCAAGTCGGTGACACGGGTATGATTGTCGAAAACGATGGTCACTTAAGAGTCGATTATAAAGGCACGACTTGGGGGCTTAAGAAGGCCGCTGATTTTGAAATTAAAGCGGGTGATGAGGTTCTGGTTGAAGCACTAAAGAATAATGTCGCTTATATCCAAAAATTGCCTTAAACCGGGTTCAGATAAAAAACACCCCAAAAAGGGGTGCCATTGAGAGGTGCTATCGAATGCCTCACTTCGGTGGATATTGACTCAAAATAGCATCGACTATGGCTTGAGTGTTTTTTTCAGCGGCTTGTGGAGAGGCAAATTCCTCTACCGCTCCAACACTTTCACCGCGCCAAATTAATTCTCCGGCCGCATTGTGGATATCAATTCCCCATTTCGCCTCTTCATGGATTTCGGTGGAGTAGTCCATCGGAAAACGCGTGCCAAATCCTATATTCCGACTGCCAAGACCAAACCCTATTGTACTGGATGGGGCGACTGTCTGGGTTTTCGTGACCGAATAATGATAATTGACATAAGCCTCTGGTGCCTGACGAACAAAGATAGCCCTTCTATTATGCAGGTTCTCCTGAATCGCTTTTTCAATCCGTAAAGTAATAAACGGATGGCTCTTTTTCAGGCTGGCGGTTGTCGGTACTGTCTGCTTCTCAATCGGTAACCATTGGTAGGTCGCATAGTTTTTTAAAGCCGATGTCGCTTGATAATCTTGTGACACTGGGATACTGCTACAACCGGACAAGCTAACTAATACTAGACTTAACAGGATAATAGAAAGAGTGGGAACTGAACGCTGAGATTGCTGAGCTTTAAAGGGCGATAAAGTGAACATGACTAACTTCCTAATTAACTTCGTAATATAACTATTTTACGCCTTTTTCCAGAAAAAGGCTTTGGGTAAGAATAGTAATCTTAGCAAAGCCGTGTTAAATCTAAAAACCAGGAATACCAATTGGCCCTGGAAGATCCGGAATAATTGAGCAGCCTGAAAAAGTTAGAGTGACCAGAGCGAGCAAAGTTAAAGTGATAAGTTGCTTCATGTGATTCCTTTAATCGTTGTGTTAAGTGGTGAATAGGTGCGAGCGCTTTTGCGCTTCAATGGTGCTGTACTTTATGACGTCCGATAGGCGATTAGTGGCTGATGGTTTTCGAGAAAAAATGCATAACCAGCACGCCTGCGATAATTAAAGTCATGCCAATGAGTGCGGCTAAATCCGGTATTTGCTTAAAGATGACCGCTCCGACAATGGCGACTAAAACAATTCCCATACCGGCCCAGATGGCATAAGCGATGCCAATCGGTACGGTTTTTAAAACTAATGCCAAAAAATAAAATGCCACAATATAGCCGACTATAACAATCAGGCTCGGCACTAATTTAGTGAACTCTTCTGAGGATTTTAATGCACTGGTCGCTATGACTTCTGCAATGATTGCTATGGCAAGATACAAGTAGCCCATTATCTTCTCACTCCAAGGTTGGCGATAATGGGCTATTCTAATACACCAGGCCTGCTGGTTTTTAAATCATTAGACTTATCTATTTGAATTGTGTGGCATAAGGTAAAATTGATAGCATTCTATGTTATGGGCCTGCAATTAATTATGTGGTCGATTTAAACCTGAGACATGGGTATTTTTGAATGAGATTTACAGCTGAAAAGTGAGACCAAAGCATGCCTTTTTTAACCGTCATTACAATTTTATTAGTATATCAATTGGTGGGTGAGTTGATTGTACTAAGCCTAAACCTCCCCGTTCCTGGGCCTGTAATCGGTATGTTATTACTGTTGCTGAGCTTAATACTTAAAAAGCCGTTTGCAGCCCAGTTAGAAAAACCGACTGAAATGCTATTGTCCCACCTGTCTTTACTTTTTATTCCGGCCGGGGTGGGAGTGATGGTGCATTTAGTACGATTGCAAGAAGAGTGGCTCGCAATCAGTGTTGCGTTATTAGTGAGTACGATACTTGGTTTATTAGTCACGGCGTGGACGATGATGGCTATTCATAAACTCCTCAACTGGGATAAGGTCGAATCATGACCAATCAATCCGCTATTTGGGTCTATCTTTCCGCCAGCCCTTTATTAGGTTTGGCTCTTACGTTGATTTGTTATCTGCTGGCCGTGAATATTTATAAAAAGGGTCACGGCAATCCTTTACTCAATCCGGTGGCGTTATCCATATTGATGATTATGGGCGTTTTAAGTCTCGATACATTCAAGTCGTAAGTGCAACAGTTTTAATTTCCCAGAACACCTCATTAGGTGTTCTGAATCCTAAACACTTTCTTGGGCGATTGTTGAGCTTATCAACAACCCAATCAATTTCTTCCTGAGTTACTTTATCGAAGTCTGTTCCTTTTGGAAAGAATCGTCTTAACAATCCATTGGTATTTTCATTGGTTCCACGCTCCCAAGAAGAGTAAGGGTGGGCAAAATAAAAATCTGTCCCAAGCTCTTTTGCCATCGTTTGGTATTGTGAAAACTCTTTGCCATTATCTGAAGTTAATGAATGAACAGGCCTGTTTAAAGCTCGTAATTGCTCAATGATGACAGCGCTAACGATGTCTAGTCGTCKYGTTGTTAACTTTAATGAAGCGAGCG
>VCMI01000143.1 GCA_006222135.1 Thiomicrorhabdus sp.
ACACGAGACTGGTCAGGCTAAGTTCAGAAAACCGACGGAACAATAGGTCGCGCGCGAGTTGTTTTCGCACGCTGGGTCACTCAGGTTGTAGAAGCTTTGTAACAACAGGATTTTAAACATCATTAAAGGTGGCCAAGCTCTTTCACCTATTGGGCTGTTGTTAATGGTAATAAGTTGGCGCTCAATGGACTTCCAATCAATCAGTTGGTTAAGTTCATCTAATTCAGTAATGGCGTCATGTTCGTGAATAAACGCATCCGCAAGAGAAGTTTGAGTTAGATTTTTCCAAGCCATTTTTTCAGTTCCATTGATTGATTTTAATGGGATCTATTCTAAATGTCATGATTAGATCTGTCATGGGAATTATTTGAGTTTAGGTCCTTCTCGTGCAAAGGTCTCAAAATGAAGACTAATTACATTACGTTGTGAACGCCCATTTCCATCAGGGAAAGGGTGAAGTGTGTTGATCAAATTTAAGAACCGTGCACTTTCTTGAATAAATGCATCTTGATCTTTAAATCCTTGTTCAACTTTACCTCTAAACCCATTAAAAACTTGCTCGCCATAAAAAACTAATTCGTTGGCATTGGTAAAAACGTGGCCGTCATAAGCCATATCAAAATCACGAATTTTGCCTGCCCAAGGGTATAAATCAGAAAATAAACGTTTGTGTATAGATGTATACGTTTTAAAGGAATACAAATATTGAGGTGTAGATATGTCGATGGTGATAGGGATTTCTGAAATTAGCTCTGCTTGCCTAATGGAGCTGAATTCTCTTTCTAGAGAGTTGAGGTATTTTCGATCTAGAATATGAAAGGTATTTGCGTAAATACCCTTGGCTTCAGGATATGGATGAAGCTGCTTTTCTGAGACCTTTTCGTACAATAATTTGTTCAATGAGATCGTCCGCTGTTAATTTTCCTGAAATTACTTTTATCGAGTTTTTAATATCGGTAAAGGTCAATCGATGTCCCTCTAAAGCAGAATTTGCTCTAACAAAAGAAATCGATTGTTGGATGTTGAGCTGAGTTAATCTATCTCTATGAAATATCATTGATTTCTCCTTGTATTTGATAATCATAATTTATTTAAAAACTAAAGTCTAAATTTTTGTATGAATTCATTGGTTTTGCAGAAATCGCGTCAGGCGAAGTGGAATGTTTTCCGTTATCTGTCGCTATTTGACTCTATTTTGAAAAATGGAGTTAGTTTAAGGGCTGTGGTGGTTTAGTCATTGCGAGGAACGAAGTTTTTAGACACCAGGCAATTCACGGCTTACGACGAAGTACGGCATTTAGGCTTTAACTCCTGGATTGCTTCGCTCTGCTCGCATTGACGGGCTGTGTTGGGTTTTGTCATTATCGGATTTAATCCGGTAATCTCGTTTTGCCTTATGAGATCCACGGGTCAAGCCCGAGGATGACGTTTTGGGGTTGAAAAACTGCACCACGAAGTTTTTAAAGTTACCCTACGCTCACAAGATATTTTAAGGCCGCAGGACATGCCCTACGCTCATATGGTTTCATAAAGCCGCAGGACCTGCCAGGCCTGGTCATACCCTGCGGCCTTTTCAAGTAATGTAGACGTAGGGTGAATTTGTCATTGCGAGGAACGGAGTGACGTGGCAATCCATGGCTCACGGTTTGACGTTGGCATGGATTGCTTCGCTGCGCTGCGCTCGCAAAGACGGGCTGTGTTGGGTTTTGTCATTGCGTGACATTGGAGTTCGCAGATTCCGTCATTGCGAGGAACGAAGTGACGTGGCAATCCATGACTTACCGCGAAGTACGGGATTTTGACGTGGACTCCTGGATTGCTTCGCTGCGCTCGCAAAAACGGGCGGTGGGTTTGTCATTGTTTAATTGGGGTCAGTGTAAGATTAAATACAGAGGTGTGAGCCGTGATGTTTTTTAGGTTTACATCTAAGTACCGTCATTACTGTGCTTTACCCTCCACCGTCATTATCGGATTTAATCCGGTAATCTCGTTTTGCCTTATGAGATCCACGGGTCAAGCCCGAGGATGACGTTTTGGGGTTGAAAAACTGCACCACGAAGTTTTTAAAGTTACCCTACGCTCACAAGGTATTTTAAGGCCGCAGGACCTGCCAGGCCTGGTCATGTCCTGCTGCCTTTTAAGGTAATGTAGGCGTAGGGTGGTTTTTTGTTTGTAACGTCTAATTTTGGTTTTCTGGGGCTTTTACTCATGCTAGTATTTTCATACTGCACTTTTACGCGCTTTATAATGCGTTTAATTACATTTAGTTGCACGTAAAAATGTTATTTGTTTAAGAATGCTGTAAGACTGAATTTATAGTGGTATCTACACTCACCGTTGGATTCTCTGGAAATTAAAGTAATGGAGTTTAAAATTGATTCAGTCATACCGATTCTTAAAGAGATTGATATGTTGATTGAAAGGTAAAGGACACAATAGGAACTTACTTCAATTGTTCAAAGCCATTCTGCTGATGGAAATGTTTAGAAGCGATAGGAATTAACTAGCAAGGACAATCCTCAAATGCTGGAAATAAACTCATTACTGTTGATTAGATTAATGACTTCTGATTTTTCCATTTTTGACTAATAGTGATAACGACAAGAGATGATCGTTATTTGGTTGTCGTCAATGGCGTACACCAAGCGATTTGTCTCATCTATGCGCCTTGACCAAAACCCTGATAAATTTTCCTTGAGAGGCTCAGGTTTACCAATGCCCTCAAAAGGCGAGCGCATCGAATCTCTAATAAGCTTGTTAATGCGTTTTAGCTTCTTTCTATCTTGCGATTGCCAATACTCATAATCTTCCCAAGATTTTTGGGTCCAAGAGAGAATATCAATCATCACTGGTAAGCTCTTTGCTGACAGCTTTCCCTGAGCGATATTGCTCAATAGAGTCCCTTAAGTGAATCACATTAGCGGGTGATTTCAGTAAGTGAACGGTCTCCATCAGGCTATTAAAATAATCCTGAGACATAACAACGGCATTCCCTGAATCTCTTCGGGTTATAAGGGTGCAATCAGCATCTTCAATCACAGAATCCAAAACAGACTTAAAACTATTTCTTGCTTGCGTATAGCTTACAACTTGCATAATCACTTCCTCATCAAAATAAACTAACCAGAGTTATGATAACATGTCCAGTAAGTTGTACATGTTATAAGTTAACTGAATTTATTGCAAAGGCGTTGTATTAGCCATCGTGATGACACTCCTCTCTTTTGTTATTACCTTATACCTGATCAGTTATTTAAGATAAAATGCAATATCCTCATCTTTTCATGATGAAGTATGAATTCTCATGCAAGGCATGGAAGCTAGAATTAAGCTATCTGGCTTGGTCATTCTTATTCGGTCACTTCAAAAATACTCTTTTCACGGTTCTATCTAGGTTTCTGTACTGTGCTTTTTTAGGGTGTGGTAAACTTCATTCAAATAAATTTTAGGGAAAATCTTGTGAAACAGTATATAGAATTGCTTAACCATATCATCGATAATGGCACGGATAAAGGCGACCGTACAGGCACGGGAACGCGTTCGGTATTTGGCTATCAGATGCGCTTTGATCTGCAGCAGGGTTTTCCACTGGTCACGACTAAGAAATTACATTTGCGCTCGATTATTCATGAACTGTTGTGGTTTTTAACGGGTGATACTAATATTCAATACCTGAAAGATAATAGCGTGCGTATTTGGGATAGTTGGGCGACTGCATCGGGAGAGATAGGCCCATTGTATGGTAAGCAGTGGGTGGCTTGGGAAAAACCGAATGGCGAAACCATTAACCAGATTGCCGGGTTAATCGACACGCTAAAAAATAATCCCAACAGTCGCCGCATGATGGTGACAGCTTGGAATCCTGCCGATTTGCCGGATGAATCCATTAGTCCGCAAGCCAATGTCGAACAGGGGCGTATGGCCTTGGCGACTTGTCATGCTTTCTTTCAGTTTTATGTTGCTAACGGCAAGCTTTCTTGCCAGCTCTACCAACGTTCGGCGGATACCTTTCTGGGTGTACCTTTCAATATTGCCTCTTATGCGCTATTGGTTCACATGATTGCGCAGCAGACTGGCTTTGAGGTGGGTGATTTTATTTGGACCGGTGGCGATGTACATCTGTATAACAATACCCTTGAGCAGGCTGAGACTCAACGAGTCAGAGAGCCGTTTGCTTTGCCTAAGTTAGTGATTAAACGTACCCCTGAGAGTATCTTTGATTATAAATTCGAAGATTTTGAAATTGAAGATTATGAATCTCATCCACACATTAAAGCGGTGGTCTCAGTATGAAGATTGCCATGATTGCCGCCATGGCGAATAACCGTGTAATTGGGTTAGAGAATGATATGCCTTGGAAGTTGCCAGATGATTTAAAGTTCTTTAAAGCGAATACCATGGGCAAGCCTGTCATTATGGGTCGCAAGACGTTCGAGTCGATTGGTTCGCGTCCATTACCGAACCGACCTAATCTTGTCATTAGCCGTAATGCAGAGCTGTCTATCCCTGGGGTTCAAGTATTTCAGTCGGTTGAAGCGGCGCTGGCAACTCTTCAAGATATTGAAGAAGTCATTATTATGGGCGGTGGTCAGCTTTATAAACAGATGTTACCTTTAGCCGATAAATTGTATTTAACATTGATTGATGCAAACCTTAAGGGTGATACGCAGTTTCCAGATTGGACGGTTTTCCAGTGGAGTGAAGTTGAACGAGTTTGTCACCCAATAGATGAGCGCCATGCTTATGCCTTTGACTTTGTGACTTTGATGCGTGTATAAGCGTACTCGGTAAGTTAATGCGTAAATTAGCATTTTATTACATAAACCCTCTTAATTCGTGCCTATATATTACTTGTCCGTCCTGCCTTTAAAATCACATAGAATAGCCTTAGTTCTGTAAAAACTCCGCACCACCGTAAAGTTTATTAAGAGGTTAAATGTGTATGTCAATTAAATTAAAAATGATTCTAGGTATTGTTGGAGCCTTGTCTTTGTTGTTGCTCAGTAATTTGGCAACTCAATATCTGATTAATGAAACTAAGCAAACTATTTCAACGGTGGTCGATGTTAATGGTGAAAAAGTATCGTTATTAAATCACCTGAAAAATGTCTCTGACAGACGTGAAATCACATTACTTAATTTGGCGTTACTCGACCCAGATGAGAATAGCTATGCAGAGCAGTTCGCGGCTCTTGATGTGACGCTTAAAGAGACTAGAGCTGAAATTACCAAGGTTTTCTCGGGTATTAGTAATATTAAATTGAATCCTCAAGAAGAAGAGATGTATGCCTTAATCAAGCAAAATGTGCGAAGTGCCAATACTTCTTTTGGAAGTTTTATGACGGCCGTGACTGAAGGTTTTGTTGAGGAAGCAATTATCATTATGCAGGAGGAGTTTAGGCCTAAATATAAAGCCTTTGCTGGCATGATTGCTCAATTCCGTGATTATGAAATTGAACAGAATAGCCTCGCTATAGCGAGGCTAAATCAACAGCAGGAAAATGGCGCATTCTACCTGTGGGTCGGGCTGTTGTTGAGTGTCTTTGGTTTTGCTGTTGCAGGCTACTTTCTGAGCCGAAGCATTTTGACACCTATTAACGCAGTACGTGACACCATGTTAAAAATTGGTGAGACGGGTGAGTTGAGCCATCGTATTCCGTTATATGGTAAAGATGAGTTGACGATAACCGCTCATGCTATTAATACTATTTTAGACGATATTAGTATGGCCACCAGCGGAGTCACTACTGTTTTAAAAGAGATTGCTTTGGGTCGGTTTGAGAGCCGAGTGGAGGGTGCATTGAAAGGTGATTTTCTGAATATGAAGACGGAGGTTAATAGTTCAGTTGAACAAATAAACTCGGTAATGGCTATTCTTGAGTCGTCGTGT
>VCMI01000016.1 GCA_006222135.1 Thiomicrorhabdus sp.
ACGACTACCGCATTTCCCGCTCAATGAGTGCCATTGCAAATGCCTCAAACAACAAGGTAAAACCACTGCCAGGGCGAGACCACGGCACATCAACCGTCACCACTTTGCCATCGGTTGTTTTTATCCTCGGCACAGCACAATGCAAAAAACAATGGTGCTCAAAGAAGTTTAAATGCTGCCACTCACGTGTCACGGTGTCATGCACTGGACAGGCGACACCGGTCTCATCTGGAAAACGTGAGCCTCGGTCAAAACCGATATGTAGGTGAAGCTCTTTGCGAGTGCTTCCATCATCAGAAAACGAAATGTCATTCACTTGCCAAGGCGATTGCAGGCCAAGAGCCATGCTAAATAAAGTAGTACTATTCATGGTGCTATTATCGCATTACCCACTACAAATCACATAGAGCCCAAGTTAATTGTCGCCTAACAATGAACTAATCGAAAATGGAGAGCCATCCAAATTCGTAAATAGAAAAGGGTGGTCATTCGATGGCATACGCTGAAACTGCAAATAAAGTCTCAGCAAGTGAAAGAAATATCGTCCTGCCTCCTCATAAAACCAATAAACCTTGGCAAAACCCAGTCGATTCAACTGCATTCCCTTCCAGCCCGCCCCGTAGCTAGCGCCTCTACCTTCAACAGCATTTCTAGGATAGAGTTGGTATTTTTTCAGAAGATATTCAGCCCTGGTGGAAAAACCCTTTGCGCCCTCTGGTGGTTGCCCATCATAAGGGTGATGTATCTCTACAATCGCCATATCAGAGTCGCCGTCTGAAAACTTTATGTCACTCGTAAACAAGTGAAAAGGCTCAGACAACCTTAATCCACCGTAATGCAACAATAGTGTGATAAGCACATTTCGCAAATTCAAACGTTTTTCGATAGGGTCAGCATCTGTAGCACCCCTTAATCTAAAACGTTCAATGAAATTCCAAAATAGTTCTTCGGGAAAGTATTTTGCTCTTTCGATATCCTTGTTTAGTCGTTCTCTGGAAATCTTGTATTTTCTAGTTGTTTGAAGCCCTTGTTCTTCGCTGGCATCTTTGATCAAATGCTTAAGAAAAGATTTGTTTTTACGATTGTGATATGCCGCTAAATTTACTAAGTATTCTGATTTTGTCGCTTTGATTTTAGGGTTATACAAAAGGTCTGCTTTAACCGCATATTCATCACCGCTGTTTTTTTCTAGATAAGAATCGTAAAGCCAGTCAGTGAAAATATTGACATGGTATAGGTTGTCATGAGCGACATTGATTCTACGAGGGGGCCACCATAATTCCAGAGGATCACTTATATCTTCTAGTATGGTGCCAAACTCTAAGTCATAGACAAATTGCTCAAAGAGTTCAGACTTCTTTTCAAACTTATTTTCACTGGCGATGACGTATTCAACTAAAAGTTTTACAGAAGCTACGGCCTTATCTTTCCAAGACTTAGACTTTTTTCTATGTGCTACGATGTAGCTAACAAAACTTGGGAGAAAATCCGCATCTTCTATGTAAATAAGTGGAAGAAGAAAAGCTCTTCCATTAATATTAACTTTGCATCTAAAATTTGAAACAATCATATTCTAAAATATTATTAGTGTTATTTAATTACCTTATATATTAACACTCATTATTTTTTTAAAATACCTAAATAATGTAGATTCCTATTAATTATTTATTAAATGTTATAGTTTAGATGCCTGATATATCGGCTTTTTTTGGTCCCATTAAATATTCAATTTTGCCCGAGATTTTGGATGAAAATAGCTTGATGCAGGGCAATGCCTTATTCAGTGGTTCAACCTTTATCGCCATTCTGTTAGGGACCATATTAGGTGGTGTTGGCGTGTTAATGCCCAATGGCACTTCTATTATGTCGGTGGCGATTATAGCGATTGCATTGCTCAGCTATGGCGTGAGTTTATGGCTGAAACCTTCTACTGTAAAAAATAACGAACTGTTGATTGAAGTGAATCTATTCAAAAGTAGTTGGCAATTAATTGGACTTTGTAAAAGGTACCAGACCTCGTTTTTTGCAGTTTGGGCCATCTCATGGTTTTGGTTTTTAGGGGCCGTGATGCTCAGCCAGATCCCCACATTAGCTAAGTATGAGTTATTGGCGAATGAAGGCGTGGCCACGGCCTTTTTAGCCGTCTTTTCGGTCGGTATTGCACTGGGTTCTGTTTTAGTGAGTCAGTTTTTTAACAATCACTTGAATCTAAAATGGCATAGCCTCTTGCTGGGTTTGATATCGATATTGCTAGTGGCGATGGTTTGGATCATTGAGCAGAGTGAGTCACTTTTATTCCTTTATAGTAAGTCAGCCGACCTCCTTAGTTTTAATGAATTTATAATGATCTGGCCGCTCAACACGCTATTGATTCTATTGTTACTGATAGCCGTGTTGGGAGGGGCTTATATAGTGCCCCTTTATACACTCTTACAAACGCAAACCCCAGTTAAAGTCCGTGCTAGAATGGTAGCTGTTAATAATATACTCAATGCATTTTTGATGGTATTGTCCGCCATTTTAGTGATGATTGGCTTCGCGCTTTCGTTCAGTTTATTGGCAATCTTATTATTTTTAGCGATATTTAATTTAACGTTTGCACTGTGGATACAGGTTAGACAAAACAAGCTAAAAATCGTTTAAAACGGATTTAGTCGACTCATTGTTGGCTTATCCTCCCGTTAATTTTTTACAAAGGGTCACAATGAAGTGGTTATTTAAGTTATTTGTTAAAGGTTTATTCAAGTTAGTTTATCGAGTCGAGGTGCAAGGACTAGAACACTATCATGCGGTGGATCAAACTGAACAACCACTGCTGATTATCTCTAATCATGTTTCGACCTTAGATGGCCCTTTATTAGATCTTTTTATTCCGGGTGAAACCACTTTTATGGTGGATGCTTCGCATACTGAAAAATGGCATGAGCGTTTTATTCTCAATATGAGCCATTATTTCACCGTTGATTTACACAGCCCTTATGCCGCAAAGCATATGATTGAAGAGCTGAAACAGGGTAAGCAGTGCATGATTTTCCCTGAAGGCCGTATTACCACCACGGGTAGCTTGATGAAGGTATACCAAGGCACAGCGATGGTTGCTCAAAAAAGTAACGCTGCAGTGTTGCCTGTTAATATCGGAGGTGCGGTTTACAGCAGGTTCTCATATCTAGACGGCACCAAGTTCGCTTTTATGAAACGGTTTTGGTTTCCTAAAATTACCATCAGTTTACAACCCGCCGAGAAAATAAAACCCGCTTTAGGCCTTAAAGGGCATGCAAAACATCAGTTTTTAAATCAGCAAGTTTTCCGTCTGCTACGTGATGGGGGGTATTATGGCTCTGTTAAAAAACAGACCATCTTCACCGCTTTATTGCACGCAAGGTCGGCATACAATAAACATGAAACGTGTGTCGAAGATGTTAATAAACAATCTTTAAATCTTAAAAAATTGACGTTAGCTTCGATCATTTTAGGGAAACAACTACATAGAGTATTGGGCGATGAATCCCGCGTTGGTTTGATGTTACCCAATGTGTCCGGTATGCCAGCATCATTTTTTGCGTTGCAAGCGTATGGTCATGTACCTGCGATGATTAACTTTACCTCCGGAATTTCATCCATTCGTTCTGCCTGTCAAACCGCTGATTTAAAGAGCATTATCACGTCGCAAAGATTTGTGGATGCATTTGAGTTACAGCCTTTAGTCGATGAGCTTTCCGAACAAATTCAATTTATTTTCCTAGAAGATATTCGTGCGAAGATTAGCGGTTTAGATAAGTTGATGGGGTTAATGACCTCGGCTAAATCACTGCAAGGTCATCATAAAGACCCACAATCAGAAGCGGTCGTTTTATTTACCTCTGGCTCAGAAGGGGTTCCGAAAGGAGTCGTTCTTTCCCACCAAAATATAGTCAGCAATGTAGAACAAATCCATTCTATGTTGAACCTATTGCCTGGCCAGCAACTTTTGAGTGCCTTGCCGACTTTTCACTGTTTCGGACTCACGGCAGGTATGTTATGGCCAATTCTAAAGGGCGCTAAAGTGTTTATGTACCCTTCACCGTTGCATTATGCCATTGTCCCTGAGATGGTTTATCAGACCAACGCACGCTACATTTTCGGCACGGATACCTTTTTTGGCGGTTATGCACGCAAAGCGGATCCCTTCGATTTTTACAGTATCGGTGCTTTAATCGCAGGTGCCGAAAGATTACGTCCTGAAACACAAGAGTTATATGCTCAAAAATTTCATCAACCTATTTATGAAGGTTATGGAGTAACGGAAACCACGCCAGTTTTATCCGTTAATATTCCGACAGCTTATAAACATGGTTCAGTGGGTCAATTTGTTCCAGGCGTTGAGTATCGTTTAGAGTCTGTTCCTGGGATTGAAGAAGGCGGTCGCTTATTTGTTAAAGGCCCAAATATTATGCTGGGTTATTTCATGCCTGACAACCCAGGTGTCTTGCTACCGCCTAAAGAGGGTTGGCATGATACGGGTGACATTGTCGATGTGGATATTGACGGTTATGTCTGGATTAAAGGCCGTGCTAAACGCTTTGCTAAAATTGGTGGAGAGATGGTCTCCTTGACGGCGGTAGAGAGCTATATCAATGAAGCCAGCCCAGAAGGCCATCATGTAGTTGTTGCTGTTCCTGATGAGCGTAAGGGTGAGCAGTTGGTTTTAGTGACAGATGACACAAACCTAAGTCGTCGTACCGTAATGGATGCGGCTAAAGCCACTCAGGTGACCGAACTGATGATTCCAAAAACCGTTATTTTGGTCGAGAAGGTACCGATTATGGGGACAGGAAAAACCAACTATCCTGAAGTGCAAAAAATTGCAGATAGGCATTTCACTAGTTAGTTATTCTGGCTCTATGTGATTTGTAGTGGGTAATGCGATAATAGCACCATGAATAGTACTACTTTATTTAGCATGGCTCTTGGCCTGCAATCGCCTTGGCAAGTGAATGACATTTCGTTTTCTGATGATGGAAGCACTCGCAAAGAGCTTCACCTACATATCGGTTTTGACCGAGGCTCACGTTTTCCAGATGAGACCGGTGTCGCCTGTCCAGTGCATGACACCGTGACACGTGAGTGGCAGCATTTAAACTTCTTTGAGCACCATTGTTTTTGCATTGTGCTGTGCCGAGGATAAAAACAACCGATGGCAAAGTGGTGACGGTTGATGTGCCGTGGTCTCGCCCTGGCAGTGGTTTTACCTTGTTGTTTGAGGCATTTGCAATGGCAGTCGTCGTGT
>VCMI01000144.1 GCA_006222135.1 Thiomicrorhabdus sp.
ATGAACTGATGGCTAAAGCGCTGGAAACTGATATTTATTTTGCCCACCCCTATGCTTCTTGGGAGCGAGGAATCAATGAAAATACAAATGGTCTGATACGTCAGTATTTTCCAAAAGGCATGGACTTGAGAGATGTGACAATGGAACAAGCTCAATATGTGATGGATCGGCTAAACAACCGTCCAAGAAGTAGWCGAYKGTGGTAAAACGCCTAATGAATTATTTAAGGGGCTGCAAGTTGATTTACTTGCAGCATGATTAAATTGCACTTATTACTTGAAACCGCGCAGGTATATGTAATTAATTTAGAAAGAAATCCAGAACGGTTGGAATTTATTGGCCAACGCTTAGAATCATTAAAAATAGATTTTGTACGGGTTGATGCCGTAGATGGATACGCTTTAGACAAGGAATATATTGAAGAGTTTCGAGAAAGTAGCAAGCGTCCGACAGGTTGGAAAGAAGGCCAAATAGGTTGTTTTTGTCACACAGAAAAGTATGGCAAGAAATTGTTGATGGTGAAGCTAAATATGGAATCGTTTTAGAAGACGACTTGCATATTTCTGCTGCTTTGAAAAGCGTAATTTCTGATTTAAGTTGGATACCCAAAGATGCAGATATAGTCCGATTAGAAAGCACAACAAATTGGGTAAAACTCACGAAGTTAGGGCAAGTAAATAATCGTGAAATATGCCTAGTAAATAATGACACTTGGGGAGCTGGTGCATATGTTCTATCGAAAAAAACAGCACGATTTTTGCTAGAACAAAGCCCTGCACTATGGCTGCCTGCAGATACATACATATTTGCTAAAAGTTTATCAAATACAGCTAGAGCGCTAAAAATCTATCAATTAAATCCAGTGCTAGTCTGCCAAGATAAATATGCCGAAGGCGTGGTTGATTCTAATCAATTGACAAAGTTTGATAGTGAAATCGAAGTTGACCAGTCAGATATTTCTTCAACATTTGATTTTAAGAAAAACTAAAAAACTTTGTTGCACCTTTATTAGACTACAGTAGGACTACCTTTAAAGATTAAGTTTTGATTAAGTATACATCTGCGTTGTTTTGTAGATTACAAAATTCGCTTAAGTTCAAAATATCTAAGCTTTGCACTTAACTTAATTTTATCGCTTTCGCTAATCGAGGTATGAATGCAACGATTTAACATAGTAATAATGATACTGGCTATTTTTATTTTTAGGGTCAATGCCACTGAAGCCAATTCAACGTGTGATGATCCCAAGATTGGAATTAACCTGGCTGGCCCTGAATTTGGCGGTAAACATCTTCCAGGTAAGCTTGGTCACGATTATTTGTTTCCTAATGCAGTGCATTTAATCTATTACAAAGCCAAAGGTTTTAATGCCGTTCGTTTACCGATTAAATGGGAGCGTTTACAGCATGAGCTGTATTCAGAGTTAGACTCGGCCTATTTAAACGAGATCAAAAAATTTTTAATGAAGGCCGAGCAATACCAAATGGATGTTGTATTAGATCTGCATAATTATGGTCGCTATAAACGCCACATTATCGGTTCACAACAAGTGCCTAAAACAGCGTTTTACGATCTCTGGAAAAGAACAGCACACGTTTTTAAAAGTTATCCAGCATTGATGGCTTATGGGCTGATGAACGAACCACATGATACCAAAGGGCTGTGGTTCCAAGTCGCCCAATCGGCTGTCGATGGCATCCGTTCGGAAGACAAGAATAAAGCCATTTATATTGCCGGTGAGCATTGGTCAAACGCGCATATTTGGAGCAGAGTAAATCCAAAACCGTTTGTGATCGATCCACAAAATAACATCGCTTATGAAGCTCATCTTTATTTTGATAAAGATTTTTCAGGGAGATATCAAAATCCTGAACAAATTTACAAAAAGGAAGATGTTTATAAAAGACTGAAATCTTTCATTGTGTGGTTAAAAAAATACAATTTAAAAGGGGTGATTGGTGAATGGGGCGTGCCCAGTGATAACCCAGACTGGTTTCCGGTTGTTGATGAATTTACAGATTTAGCCCAAGAACATTGTTTAGATTGGTATTACTGGAGAGGCGGCGTGTGGGCCGATCATTACTTGCTCTCGATTGAACCCGTTAAAGCCCAAGATAAACCTCTAATGAAATTTTTGTCGAACAATATTAAAACAGAACTTGAATCCCCTTTAAATAGAATCAAATAAAGCTGTTTGGTTTTGTGTTTTTACATGTAATAGTTTTAGGAATTTTTTATGATCAATATTATCCTTTGTGGCGGTTCAGGAACACGCCTTTGGCCTTTGAGCCGCACCATGTTGCCAAAGCAGTTTGTACGTTTGTTTGAAGGGCGTTCGTTGTTTCAAGATACGGTGTTGCGTAATCAGCCTGTGTGTAAAGAGTGCTTAATTGTTTCAAACAACGAGCAGTATTTTTTAGCGGCGGATCAGTTGCAACAAATGTCTGCGATGAAAGGCCAATTCTTGTTAGAGCCCGTCGGTCGCAATACGGCGCCCGCGATTGCTTTGGCGTGTATGCAGTTGGATTCGGATGATTTGGTATTGGTGACCACGTCTGACCACTTGGTGAAAAATCAAGTGGCTTATGAAGCTGCAGTGTCGCAAGCAAAAGTCCTGGCCGAGCAGGGTTATTTGGTCACCTTTGGTATTCAACCTGATTATGCCGAAATCGGGTTTGGTTATATTGAAGCGGCTGGTAATGATGTATTGTCGTTTAAAGAGAAGCCTTCTAAAGAAGTCGCCGAATCTTATATTCAAGCGGGTAATTATTATTGGAACTCTGGCATGTTTTGCTTTAAAGCAGGGGTGTTATTAGAAGAGTTAAAACAGTATGCACCAGAAATCTACCAGGCCTCCTTAGAGGCGTTTAACGTAACTGAAGCTTGTTCAGGTGTCACGCGCATTGATACCGATAAAATGCTGGCGATTCCAGAAGACAGTATTGATTATGCGGTGATGGAACAATCCAAGAAAGTGAAAGTGATTCCATGCGATATGGATTGGTCTGACTTAGGCAGCTTTGATGCGTTGTATGAGGAAATTAAACAAACCAATGCGGATAACGCCATTTTGAAGCGTGGTGAGAATGCCCCCGATCCTATCTGTGTCGATTCACATAATAACTTACTGTTAACTCGTGATCGTCAGGTGGCGTTAGTGGATGTCGATGATTTGATTGTGGTCGATACCACCGATGCGATTTTAATCTCTAAAAAAGGCAGTTCTCAAAAGGTAAAAGAGGTGGTTGCGCAGATTAAGAAAGTTTCGCCAGAAATGGCTGAAATCCACCGTTTAGCCTATCGTCCCTGGGGAACCTATGAGGTGTTACTGGACACTTCGCAATATAAGATAAAACGCATTATTGTTAAACCAGGCTGTAAGTTGTCTTTACAAAAACACTTTCACCGCAACGAACACTGGATTGTCGTCAGTGGCACGGCTACAGTCACAGTCGGTGAGAAAATCTCTTTAGTACGTCCGAATGAATCAACCTACATTCAAATGGGTGAAATGCACCGCCTTGAGAACGAAGGTAAGATCGATTTAGTGATGATAGAGGTTCAGGTCGGTGAATATACCGGTGAAGATGATATCGTGCGGGTAGAGGACGTTTACGGGCGTTAAACCTTAGTGGAGGTTCACCACGGAGTCTCGAAGACACGAAGTGTTTTTAGGCTTGCATCACTCCGCCGTCATTATCAGATCCCCGGGTCAAGCCCGAGGATGACGATTAGTGACCAGGCCTGGTCAATGTCCTGCGGCCTTTTAAAGTAATGTAGGTCTAGGGTAGTTTAGTCATTGCGAGGAACGAAGTGACGTGGCAATCCATGACTCACTGCGAGTTGCTGTAGTTTGACGTTGGCATGGATTGCTTCGCTGCGCTCGCAAAGACGGGCTGTGTTAGGTTTTGTCATTATCGGATTTAATCCGGTAATCTCGTTTTGCCTTATGAGATCCCCGGGTCAAGCCCGAGGATGACGTTTTGGGGTTGAAAAACTGCACCACGAAGTTTTTAAAGTTACCCTACGCTCACAAGGTATTTAAAGGCCGCAGGACATGCCAGGCCTGGTCATATTTAATTGGGGTCAGAATTAATTGGGGTCAGAATTAATTGGGGTCAGAATTAATTGGGGTCAGAATTAATTGGGGTCAGTGTAAGATTAAATGCAGAGGTGTGAGCCGTGATGTTTTTAGGTTTACATCTAAGTACCGTCATTACTGCGCTTTACCCTCCACCGTCATTATCGGATTTAATCCGGTAATCTCGTTTTGCCTTATGAGATCCACGGGTCAAGCCCGAGGATGACGTTTTGGGGTTGAAAAACTGCACCACGAAGTTTTTAAAGTTACCCTACGCTCACAAGGTATTTTAAGGCCGCAGGACATGCCCTACGCTCATATGGTTTCATAAAGCCGCAGGACCTGCCAGGCCTGGTCATGTCCTGCGGCTTTTTAAAAGGGTAGTTTAGTCATTGCGAGGAACGGAGTGACGTGGCAATCCATGACTTACCGCGAAGTACGGGATTTTGACGTGGACTCCTGGATTGCTTCGCTCTGCTAGCAAAGACGGGCTGTGGTGTGAAATTTAATTGGGGTCGATCACATCACTTTAAGATGTATATTAAGCATTCTTTCAAGAGGTTCAACGTTTCCTTCAAATGATTGCTTAAGGGTTTCATAGATTTCCCACTGGTGAATTTTGCTCCAATCTAATTCAAAGCCATGAAAGTTAAAATGAAGACTAATTACATTACGTTGTGAACGCCCATTTCCATCAGGGAAAGGGTGAAGTGTGTTGATCAAATTTAAGAACCGTGCACTTTCTTGAATAAATGCATCTTGATCTTTAAATCCTTGTTCAACTTTACCTCTAAACCCATTAAAAACTTGCTCGCCATAAAAAACTAATTCGTTGGCATTGGTAAAAACGTGGCCGTCATAAGCCATATCAAAATCACGAATTTTGCCTGCCCAAGGGTATAAATCAGAAAATAAACGTTTGTGTATAGATGTATACGTTTTAAAGGAATCAAAATATTGAGGTGTAGATATGTCGATGGTGATA
>VCMI01000145.1 GCA_006222135.1 Thiomicrorhabdus sp.
ACGACTAAACTGTTGGGATAATGCGGTGATTGAAAGCTTCTTTAAAACACTTAAGACAGAAACGATTTATCAGCATCTAAAGCTCATCTCAGTGAAAGAAATGAAACAAGTCATTGCTGAATATATGGGTCACTACAACCATATTCGACCGCACAGTACGAACGGTTATTTATCACCGGTGAAATTCGAACAAGAAAGAATGGAGCATTTAGCTCAAATGGAAAAAAGTCTAGGTATCAGAAAGTGTTGACACTCCATAATGAGGTGTTCTGGGAAATTAAAACTGTTGCACTTACGACTTGAATGTATCAGTATTAATGAGCTTTTACAAAATTCTACCAGGCCTGGTGATAGTGCGAGACTATTAATTATGCTTGAATAATTAATTGGTTTAATCTCTAAATAATCTTTATAGTATCTTTGGTTTCTACTATTGTTTGTCCAGGCATTATTGGTGTTAATGAAGCTGCCAGTACGGTGAAAAACTAGAGTGATTGTTCGATTGAGGGTTACATCAATCTCTTCTGATTAATTAAACTAAAAATTTATTAAAACTTTAAGGAATAAAAATGTTAAAAAACATATTGTTATCATCAGCACTTGTTGCGTTTTCTTCAATGTCTTATGCCGTTGAAAATCTAAAATCAGTGAGTTTTGAAGACCAGTGGGAGCAGGTTCATAGCATTGCAGAGGACACGCAATGGGTGATTTTTTCTAGCCATAAAGACGGTGGCAAGTGGGTTAAGGAGATTTTTAATGAGTTGAAAGTAACCAATTTAGACGATTATAAAATCGTTTATGTGGCCGATACTTCAGCCATGCCAGGTTTTATTACCAAGTTGTTTGCGATTCCAAAGATGCAAGATTTTCCATTCGAAATCTATTTGGATATGGAGGGTGATGCGACGGTGAATTGGCCGAGAAATCAAGAGCAAGTCTCCGTTTATCATGTCGTCGATAGCGCATTTGAAGAGACACAATATTTTGCAGAAAAAGACACTTTAAAAGCCTTTTTGCAAACGGTAATCATTCAATAGTTCACTCCTTACAAAAACGAACAGGCCTGGTTAGATAACAAATTAACCAGGCCTGTTCGTTTCTGATACAGAATTTTGTAAACGCAATTTTCAGATCTATCTGACTAAATTTACCTTACAAAGCTGACTTGTGTTCACCTGATAATGCATTTTTTTCAAACTCTAAAACAATCTGACTGGTTTTCAGTAGGCTGTCTGGATTGAGACTTAATGAATCAACACCGAGTCCTACAAAAAACTGTGCCATATCAGGATAATCGGAGGGTGCTTGTCCGCAAACACCACTGTGCAAGCCATTTCTTTTGGCGCCTTCAATGGCCCATTGAATCATTTTCTTCACGCCGTTATCGCGCTCATCATAATCATAAGCGACCAGCTCCGAATCTCGGTCGACACCGAGTATCAGTTGCGTTAAATCATTCGTGCCAATAGAGATACCGTCAAAGTAGGGCGCAAAGTTATCAATCTCCAAGACGTTATTAGGGATTTCGCACATCATATAGAGTTTTAAATCATTTTCCCCACGACGTAAACCATATTTAGCGAGAGTGTTAATGACCTGTTTGGCCTCGGCAACGCGTCTTACAAAAGGCACCATAATAATTAAATTGGTTAAACCCATCAGTTCACGAACTCTTTTAATCGCGAGACATTCCATTTCAAAAGCGGGCTCAAATAGTTTTGAGCTATAACGAGAAGCCCCACGAAAACCAATCATCGGATTCTCTTCTTTGGGTTCAAATTGTTGACCGCCTAATAAACTAGCGTATTCATTAGATTTGAAATCCGAAAGACGAATCACCACCGGTTTTGGATAAAATGCCGCGGTTAAAGTGCCAATACCTTCCGAGAGTTTTTTAATAAAGAAATCAGCGCCGGATTGGTGGTTTTTAATTAGTTCTAAAATGCGGTTTTTCTGAATGGGATCTTTGACGCGTTCAGGATGCAGTAAAGCCAACGGGTGCGCTTGAATAGATTGATTGATAATAAAACTCCATTCGAGCTAGTCCAACACCTTTATTGGGTAGAAAACTTGTTTGAAAAGCCAAGTCTGGATTCCCTAAGTTGAGCATCATCTCTGTTTTAGGCGAAGCTTGTTGGCTAAGGTCGGTTTCAATGACTCGAAAAGGGATTTTACCCGAATAGACGGTACCAATTTCACCCTGCGCGCAAGATACGGTCACGAAGGGATTGTGCTGTAAAACTTCTGTGGCATGTCCACAGCCGACAATGGCCGGAATACCCAGCTCACGTGCAATAATCGCCGCATGGCAAGTTCGCCCGCCGCGATTGGTGACAATGGCCGAGGCGAGTTTCATAATCGGCTCCCAATCTGGCGTGGTAATGTCAGACACAAGCACTTCGCCTGCTTTAAATTGATGAATATTATTGACGTTTTCAATGACGTTAATTTGCCCTTGGGCTATTTTTTGACCGACCGATCGACCTTCTATTAAGACCTCCGTGGTTTCTGGCACTTCAATTTCATAGGTTTTAAGGGTGGTGTCGCTGGCTTGTGAAGTGACTGTCTCGGGTCTGGCTTGCACAATATAGAGCTTGCCGTCTATTCCGTCTTTGGCCCATTCCATGTCCATCGGTTTGTGATAACCCGCGTGTTCAGAGTAATATTTTTCAATACGAATAGCGTAGTCGGCTAACTGCAAGGCTTCTTCATCTGTAATACAGAATTTTGATTGCTCTTTGAGTGGTGTCGGAATGTTTAAAACAGGGCTTTTGGTGGTGTCAGTCGCATAGACCATCTTGATTTTTTTACGTCCCAAATGACGTTTGAGAATACAACGAAAACCTAACTCAAAGGTGGGTTTGTGGACATAAAATTCATCAGGCTTCAACGGCGCCTTGGACGACATTTTCCCCTAAGCCATAAGCACCCGTAATAAACACAGCATCTTTAAACCCCGTTTCTGTGTCTATCGAGAACATGACGCCCGAAGCGGCTAAATCTGAACGTACCATTTTCTGGACGCCGATAGAAAGGCCGACACTGAAGTGATCAAACCCATTATCAATTCGATAATGAATTGCTCGATCAGTAAATAAGCTGGCAAAGCAGCGTTTACAAGCATTTAAAAGGGCTTGTTCACCGGTAACATTGAGATAGGTATCTTGCTGGCCAGCAAAGCTGGCGGTCGGTAAATCTTCAGCGGTGGCGGAACTACGAATGGCTAGACTGATTTCGTCTGGAAATTCAGATCTCAGTAAAGTATAAGCTTTCAGGATTTCGGCTTCCATCTGGGGCGGAAAGGGCGCATTAAAAACCAGGGTTCTGGCCTGGTTGCCTCGATTGGCTAAATCTGCCATGTCACTTTCATCCAGTGGATCAAGAATTTGATGTAACTCATCCCAAAGATTGTTCTCGGTCAACAGTGCTCTATAAGCCTGGGCGGTAATAGCAAAGCCATTTGGAACTAGAATCCCTTGTGGTGTCAGTGCTTGGTACATTTCCCCGAGTGAGGCATTTTTGCCACCAACAATGGGGATGTCCTCTATGCCAACTTGGCTGAAAWACTTAATGTATTCAAGAGGATCTGCTGAAGTATTCATAATGTACATCCATTTTTTGAGAAGTCGTTTGTGATGCTATATAGAGTTGCTGACTTAATTTAATCTACCTGATTTTATTAAAAAATCAGTACGTTGATTACAATCATTTCAGTCTAAACCTGTCGCTAAAAATTGTCTATCTTTACCCTGAGGAACTTGTTGTCGTTTTAAACCTGTAATCAATTTAAGGTCGATTTCTATGCCTGTCAATGAGGTTTTCTCTAAAAGATGATTTAGAATAGTTAACTTAATTAAATGACTGCGATTGGTTGTTTGATCCTGCGCTCACACTGTTTTGTAAAGCCGCAGGATGTACCAGGCCTGGTTAAATTGTTGATCGTCTAATGGAACCCAATTTTGTATGACTTTTTGTATCGGCTTTGAACCCATTATTCCAAGTTCACCTAAAATACTTATTTTAGGCACTATGCCCAGTGTGGTCTCTATCGATCAAGCCTTTTATTATGCACATCCGCGTAATGCCTTTTGGCCCATTATTGCATCACTGGTTTCAAGAAGCCTGGTTTCTATCGCTGATAAACAGCAGGCTTGTGATGAGAAAGGCATTCTTTTATGGGATGTTCTGCAAAGTTGCCAGCGACCTGGTAGCTTGGACAGCGCGATTAAACAGCCGCTTGCTAATGATTTTGAATCGCTTTTACAAACTTACCCGCAGTTAAAAATCATCGCTTTTAATGGGCAGGCAGCCGAGAAATGGTTTAAAAAAGAAGTGCTTAAAAAACAAAGACTCTCGAAAGAGTTGGTTTTTATCACTCTGCCCTCCACCAGTCCAGCTTATGCTGCGATAACATTTGAAGATAAGCGGTTGTTATGGCAAGAAAAACTATCCAAATTGTTGTAGAATACCCAGCTAAATTTTATAACAAGTTATTAAAATATTCATCAACTCATTATTAGGAGATTTGCCTTGAAAGCAGACAACCTTGAGCACACTTACACGTCAGAATTACTATCGCCTGCGGGCACCCTCAAAAATATGGAATATGCATTCGCCTATGGTGCGGACGCAGTCTATGCAGGGCAGCCACGTTATAGCTTACGTGTTCGTAATAATGAATTTGATGAAGAGAATTTGAAAATAGGCATTGAGCGCGCGCACGCATTGGGTAAGAAGTTTTATGTGGTGAGTAATATCGCCGCGCATAACTCTAAAGTAAACACCTATATGAAAGACATTGGGCCGGTAATTGACATGAAGCCTGATGCCTTGATTATGTCTGATCCTGGCTTGATTGCCATGGTACATGAGAAATATCCAGAGCAGGAGATTCACCTTTCTGTGCAATCAAATGCAGTGAACTGGGCGACGGTTAAGTTTTGGTATCAAAACGGTGTGCGCCGAGTGGTGCTGTCACGTGAACTTTCTATGCAAGAAATTCGTGAAATTCATGAAAAAGTGCCAGAAATGGAATTGGAAGTGTTTGTACACGGTGCCTTATGTATCGCTTATTCTGGTCGTTGTTTGTTGTCAGGTTACATCAATAAACGTGATGCTAACCAAGGGACTTGCACCAATGCTTGTCGTTGGAACTACAATACCTATGAAGCAAAAGAAGATGTGACGGGTGATGCGGTCGGTGTACCCAGAATTGAAGTTGCCAATATCGATAATATCACTGATTTGACCATTGAAACCAATGTGCCTCGTGTTGATTCTTATGTAAACCCGGATGTTGAGGATGCACAAGAGACGCAAGCGCCGACTTTGGGTGAAGGTGAAACCACTGAAAAGATGATGCTACTTGAAGAAGAAGGGCGACCAGGTGAGTTTATGCCCGCTTTTGAAGATGAGCATGGAACTTATATTATGAACTCAAAAGATCTGCGAGCGGTTGAATTGATTCCAGAGATGGTCTCTATCGGTGTGCATTCTTTGAAAATCGAAGGTCGTACTAAGTCTCACTACTATGTGGCGCGTACTGCTCAGGTTTACCGTAAGGCCATTGATGACGCCTTAGAAGGTAAGCCATTTGATACCACTCTAATGACAGATTTAGAGAGCCTGGCCAGTCGTGGTTATACCGAAGGTTTCTTGCGTCGCCATGTGCATTCTGAATACCAGAACTATGAGTATGGTGTGTCTAAGTCAGATCGTCAGCGTTTTGTGGGTGAAGTGACTTCTGTCGGTGAAAAAGGTGGCGAAAGCTATTTAGAAGTCGATGTTAAAAACAAATTCTGTGTCGGTGATTCTCTAGAGCTAATGAGCCCAGTCGGTA
>VCMI01000146.1 GCA_006222135.1 Thiomicrorhabdus sp.
AGGTAAGCAATCTGATAAGTTAGCTCAAGCGGWCATYGACGCTATGAGCGGCATCAAATCTCAAGTTCTCACGATTACCTATGACAATGGTAAAGAGTTCGCCGACCATGAACTGATGGCTAAAGCGCTGGAAACTGATATTATTTTGCCCACCCCTATGCTTCTTGGGAGCGAGGAATCAATGAAAATACAAATGGTCTGATACGTCAGTATTTTCCAAAAGGCATGGACTTGAGAGATGTGACAATGGAACAAGCTCAATATGTGATGGATCGGCTAAACAACCGTCCAAGAAGTAGTCGTGGTGGTAAAACGCCTAATGAATTATTTAAGGGGCTGCAAGTTGATTTACTTGCAGCATGATTAAATTGCACTTATTACTTGAAACCGCGACATTTGATTTTTCTATAATCGTTTTTTATGCTCTACATGAGTTAAAACGATATGAGAGCTCAAAAGATCACTTCCTTGAGATACATCGCATTGACTTAACTTATAAACTTTTTCATTTCTATTTACATACAATGGTGAGCCATGAAGGTGTAAATAATACCCAAATCTTCGGCTATATTTGCGCACTAAATTATCTTCATCAAATCCACTACTGCTAAGGAACCCATCAACAAGAATGCCGTCATAGCCACTCAAAAGATTATTATCAATAAATGGTCGATATAATAAGTTATCGTAATTTAAGGTTGCGACATGAGATTTAGTTTTGGAAACAAACTCAATTAGTGGAGTAATAAAACTTTCTGGTAATTTATCATCAGGATTATGAAAATGAATGGATGCATTGTAAATAAAGCTTCTAACGGCATTAGGAAAAGACTTACCATGAGCAGTTAGCCAATGAAATTGTTCAGTTTGAATGTTGTTCAAAAACTCACAAGATGCAAGTGCAAGTTGCAATCTATCCATATCCTCTTCACCACGAGGATATTCACTTGCTCCTTCAGGCAGACAACTGCAAATTAGCTGTTTAGCAGCCGCATCGACAAGCTCTTCATCTTCCCAGACACTTTTAATTGCTTCATCAAGGCGAAAATAATCGGGATTAATAGCCATTCCCAAACCATTTCCAAAAATTAATGTTTTCCGCTTTTTCAAGCTAAAGTCTCCTGAACAATAGATTCTGCGATTTGGCACTGGGTGGTTTGAGCGGATTTCAGATTGGTTTTGAGTTGATCGCATAAAGCCATTAACTCAACGACTTTGGTGATGATTCGTTGTTGCTCTTCCTTTGCAGGTAAAGGAATAGGAGCCATTTTCAATTTATCCTGCGAAATATTCACCTGGCTAGATGCCATTCCAGATTTAGAAGATTCCAAATATTCAGCCGTGTAACCGGCTTGTAAGCAAAGTACTATATATTCTTCTGACATTCCAACGTCCACCAAATGGAATCGGATAATCTTATCGGATGTCATTAGCTTGGGTCTTGTCTGTTTTACTAAGCAAGAAACACCAACACGATTCAAAGGACCTGCTCTCGTGAAAAGGATATCTCCAACCTTAACCTCATATTGAGGCTTTGGTTCTTTACTTGGAGACAGTACTTTATTTTCAAAAGGCAAAAACTTTAGTTTTTGGACGGCTGTTGTTTTAAGCACGCCCCATGTTTCATTATTTGGAGATGGCTCTGGAGGACATGCGGGACTCCAACCGGCATCCATTACACCAATAATTTGATGTAAGTTTACCCACTCCCACCCACTTGGTAAATCAAACGGCTTTTCATCATCTTCAACTTCAGGGAAAGGCTTTGTTTTTTTGATTTTTCTGTCTTTGATGAGCTGCAATTTTTCGGCGGCGACTTTTTCTAGTAGCTTACTGGCGGGTTCGTCATTTCGGTTTTGTGGAACAAGTTTGCCCATGACGGCCAGTTGCAGAATAGTATTTTTTAGGGTGTCGATGCTTTTTTCGGTGGTGAATAGTACATCGAAATTCTCAGCAATAAGTGGCCAGGCCTGGTTAATATTAGCGGTATTATTTGGGTTGACCAATTCATTGAGCAGGGTTTCCACCAAAGTTTGATGCGCTTCAATGGAATTTAGAGTTTGCTGCTCCAATTGGTCGCATAAAACCATTAAGTCATCGACTTTCGTCACAATGCGTTTTTGTTCTTCAACTGGAGGGACAGGCAAGACAAGCTGAGTTAAATCGCCCAACGAGACATTTGGCATTGCCCCACCACGAGCTTTATCTCTAGTGGCTTCTGCAACAAATGAATCAAGTTGCAAAAATTAATAATCGGAAAGATATTCATCTGACTTTCTAATGATTGCCAAGGCTTGGTTTGTATTAGCTGGTAAATCAATATCTCTGACTAGACAAGTCTTCCCTATGGTTCCTGCGATTGAAAATAAAACATCGTTTTCCTGAAGCTGCGAACGCTCCAGGGCTTGATTAGTTTCGTCAGATATGAACTGAGAAATAGACCCTTTTTGAATAAACCCTCGAGAAATATTCTCAATCTTAATAAATGAGACACCACTGCTTGTGAATTGATAACCAATTGATGTTGGCGTGGTACCTTTTGTGATCACAAAAACAAGCTTACCTAGCTTTTCCCACTCCCACCCAACAGGCAAATAAAAAGCCTTTTCATCGTCGCTAATTTCAGGCAAGGCTTTGGTCTTTTTGATTTTACCGTCTTTAATCAGTTGCGCTTTTTCAGCAGCAATTTTTTCTAGCAATACACTAGCAGGCTCATCGTTTGGATCTTGCGGTACCAATAAACCACGCACGGCCATTTCCAAAATCAGCTCTCGTAGTTTTTTAATGCCTAGCAAATTGAATTTTTTACTAGAACCTCGGCCAGTCGATGATTTTGTTTCAATCGCTTGAGTCCAAGTATCGAGGTGTTCAGTAATGAGGTTTTGCACTTGACTCATAATTAGACTTTCCCCATCAAGGCATTACCTAAAATGGTTTTTAGCTGGTCACGAATCAGTTGAATTTCTTGTTGCTGCTCACCATAGCTTTGCAGCAACTCTTCTGGATCATGCACAACTTGTTCGGCTTGGTGCGGATTTTTAATGTCTAGGTTGTAATTGCGTTGAATAATTTCATCAATTGAAACTGACCAGGCCTGTTCAGTTTCTGTTCGGGTGGTAAAACCATCGACTTCACTGCCCCACCAGTCAATCTCAGTTTGAAACTCTTCAAACTTCATTGGTTTGGTTTTATTGTAGTTTTTTACCCCTTCTGGATAAGGATGTTCATAAAACCAAATTTTTTCGGTTTTTTGACCTTTGGTAAAGAACAGAATATTGGTTTTAATTCCTGTATAAGGGTTAAAAACGCCATTAGGTAGACGTACAATGGTATGCAAATTACATTCTTCAACCAGCATTTGTTTAATTTTGGTTTTGACACCTTCCCCAAATAACGTTCCATCAGGCAGAACTACTGCGGCACGCCCACCTTCTTTAAGGACTTCAACAATCAATTGCAAAAATAGGTCTGCGGTTTCACGTGTTTGAAACTCCGCTGGAAAGTTCTTTTCAATCCCATCTTCTTCCGTTCCCCCAAAAGGCGGGTTGGTGATAACCACATCGGTATCAGATTCCCAACTTGAGAGTGGCTTACTTAACGTATTGTCATGACGAATTTGAACAGGCACTTCAATACCGTGCAAAAGCATATTGGTGGTACAAAGCAGATGAGGGAGTTGTTTCTTTTCTACACCCCAAATTTGGCCCTGCAATTTAGCTTGATCTTCTGTGGTTTTGATTTGTGCCCTAACGTGCTCTACTGCCGAGGCCAAGAAGCCACCAGTACCGCAGGCTGGATCAAAGACCTTCTCACCCAGCTGAGGATCCATACGATTGACCATAAAAGCGGTTACCGCACGTGGTGTATAAAACTCACCCGCATTACCCGCTGCTTGCAAGTCTTTTAGGATTTGTTCATACATGTCACCAAAAAGATGACGTTCTCTTGAATCACCAAAATCAATTTCATTAAGCTTATTGATAACCTGGCGTAAGAGCGTTCCGTTTTTCATATAGTTGAAAGCATCACCGAATGCTTCTTTGACTACAAACCCACGAGGGTTGATTTGCATATTGGATGTCAGGTCTTTTAAGTTAGTAAACAGGTCACCATTGATAAATTCTAATAACGCATCACCCGTTAAGCCTTGAGAATCGGCTGCCCAATTACGCCATAGATATTTTTCTGGAATGGGTGGTTGATAGTTGTCTTGTTCAAATTCTAATTCCTCTTCCTGAGCATCAAATATTTTGAGGAATAACATCCAAGATAGTTGACCGAGGCGTTGTGCATCACCATCAACACCAGCATCTTTACGCATAATATCTTGAATGGATTTAATAACATTTGAAACCGACATAAATTCTCTTTTGTGTTCTTTTTATTATTTACGCTAAATTAAGCGGACTGATCAGGCGCATATAATAACGTTTCTAACTCACTAATGGCTTGCTCATAGGCCTGTTTAGTACCAAAAGCCTTTTTAACAATCTCTTTGGGTTGACCCATCTGATCAAACGGCGTGACTTTTAAGACTTGGATGGACTCAATCTCAGCAACACCTTGGTCAGCATATTTATCTAGCAAGGCATTTAAGACCTCTTGAGCCGCTTCGGAATATTTAGTGAAGTAGTTACGTTTTTTGACGTTTTCTGCACGCTCTTTACGAGTCAATGGCGGTTGGTCGAAAGCGACATGGCAAATCAAATCGAATGGATCTAGATCACGACTAACATCTTCTTCTAATGCTTGCCAAATAACACCTAGCTCTTCAAGCTCATCAATAATTACTTGTTTACGCTCAGAAGATTGCCAACGTTTAGTGAAATCATTCAGTGAAGCAAACTGTTTTTGAACGGTTTTTTTGGTGTAATCTTTAAAAGATTCGGTAACAAGCTTGCCGTCCGTATCATAATATTGAACACGCTCAGCAAGCTTTTTAACTGTAACACCAGAGATATGATATTTAATAAATGGTTCGGTCTCTCCAACGCCTAGTTCACCGCCTGTATCAACCCATTCATCTTCCAAGCCAGTTGCATATTCGCCCTCAGGGTCATTAATAAAGTCTTCGTTGTCGTTGTCCGTCGTGTTTAGCTCATCATCAAACTCTGTACTACCTTCATCAATAATAGTTTCTGGCTTAGTGACCATGATTTTTTCTGGAATACCGTCAAAGTCTTCATCGGCAAATAGCTCTGTGGCTTTTTTGAAGTCTAAAATCGTGAACCAAAGCTTGTTATAACGATCATCAATACGAGTACCTCGCCCAATGATTTGTTTGAACTTGGTCATAGATTTAATAGATTGGTCTAAAACCACCAACTTACAGGTTTTAGCATCCACGCCTGTTGTCATCAGCTCAGAGGTAGTTGCAATGACAGGATAGGCTTTTTTGGGGTTAATGAAATTATCCAGCTGGGCCTTGCCTAATTCATCATCTCCTGTGATTTTCATCACGTACTTTTCATTTTTCTTAACCTGCTCTGGATTCAGGTTAATCAAGGCTCGGCGCATGCGTTCCGCATGGTCAATGTCATTACAAAAAACGATTGTTTTTGCCATTGGGTCAGTTCGTTTTAAATAACCGGTTATGGTTTCTGCAACAATTTGCGTGCGTTCATCAACCACCAGTGTTCGGTCAAAATCCTTAGCGTTATATATTCTGTCGGGAATTACCTCGCCATTCATATCAGCTTGCCCTTTGGTAGGTCGCCAACCGAATGCATCAATATCTAAATCAACCCTTATCACTTTGTAAGGCGCTAAGAAACCATCTTCGATACCCTCTTTAAGCGAGTAGGTATAAACAGGATCACCAAAGTAGTCGATATTGGAAACCTCTTCAGTTTCTTTTGGCGTAGCGGTCATACCAATTTGAGTGGCTGAACTAAAATATTCTAAAATTTCACGCCATGCAGAATCTTCTGCCGCACTACCACGATGACACTCATCAATCACAATCAAATCAAAGAAGTCTCGATCCACTTGTTTATAAGCTTTCTGTGACTCTTCTGGCCCGGTAAGAGCCTGATAAAGTGCAAGATGAATTTCATAGGCAGGATCAACAGTCCGTTTTTCGACTTTTGTCATGGCTGTATCAAACGGTTGAAAGTCATTAATACGCGTTTGATCAACCAAGATATTACGATCGGCCAAAAACAGAATACGTTTTTTGGATTTGGACTTCCAGAGTCGCCAGATAATTTGGAACGCTGTGTAGGTTTTTCCTGTACCGGTGGCCATGACTAACAAGATACGGCTTTGACCGCTTGAGATAGCCTCTATGGTCTTGTTAATGGCTTTAAGCTGATAGTAACGTGGCGACTTGCCTGCGCCATCATCATGGTAGGATTGAGTAATTACTGGAATCTGTTTATCAGAATAACCTTTCCACTGACAAAACCTTAGCCATAGGGCTTCTGGCGAGGGAAATTCATCTAATGTTATTTCAGTTTCAGTAGGCCCAGCCAGTGGTGTTTTATCATGGAAAATAAACCCATCACCATTCGATGCAAATACGAAAGGCGTTTCTAATAGGCCGGCGTAATCTAGGGCTTGCTGCATACCTTTACCAATTTCATGCTTATTGGCCTTAGCCTCTATAATTGCGAGAGGAAGGTTTGGTTTGTGATAGAGAACAATATCCGCAGACTTAACTTTTTGACGAGCAGCCACCTGACCACGAACAATGACTTTACCATCTCGTAACTTTACTTCTTGGCGGATTTGAGTCATCGAATCCCAGCCTTTTTTAATGACTGCTGGCATGATGAATTTGGTGATAATATCGGTTTCTGTTAACTGCTTTTTATTGATGTTACTAGCCTTCTCTACCATTCAACAACCTTTGTGAAGCCTTATCAAGGATATGTAAAACTGCTAGTCTAACTGAACATACAATAAAATACTTAATAAAAACTACTGAATAAAGTTCTAATATTTTTTTAACATAAGTTAACACTAGAAGAATTAAAATACCTGGTCTTGAAACGCAACGAAACGCGTTTTAAAATTCTAGTACATAATGAAAAAACACGCCTCTACGCCCCCTCGTAGCCAATTCATCTAAAAGTACCTTTTTAAAAACAGTGTCACTGTTGTTTACCAAGCAATTCGACAAATAATAAAGTATTGTAATGAGAGCTCTGACCCTGTGCCCCCCCCCTATCACTACTATCTATGGCTAGAATGTAGAAGGTGTTCGGTAATCGAATCTATGCGAAGTTAAAAAATAGCCTATATAAGTTCGATATTCGAATCTATACTGGTTTTTACATTGCTCATACATTCGAAAACCGAATCTAACCTTCTTTAAAATCGAACAAGAGAGTTAATTACGCCACCCTCCTGGAATTTTTCCAATCAGGCTTCTATCGTCATACTTATCTGACTTATCTATAAGATGCCAAGTCAGACCAAATAACGAACAAGTGTTGGGGAAATACCCTTGGCGCGTTTTAACAATTAACCCTATCGTCAAAAGCTCTTTTAAAGCCCTATCGAGTGTTCCTGAAGACCTCCACCCCCTGTCCTTAAATATTGAAAAAGCAGCCTGTAAATCACCATTATTTGATCCGTTGTACTGCTCTGCAATCTGGGTCAACAACTTTATAGAGCTTCCATGCAAACCCCGAAATTTAGGGCTGTTAATCAAATGTTTTGGCAACGCAACAAAGGAAGCTGTCTTTTTTCTACCCTTCGCATTAGTATTCGATGCCATTATCATCTCCAACGTTATAAGACTTGATAGCCAACAAAACTTTATCCCTGACATCCATTGAATCTTCGTTGATATGTAAGTCAATAACATCATTAACCCTAGCATCCATAAGAGCTATTTTTTTCAGAAATTTTAACTGAGACCTTTGCACGAGAAGGACCTAAACTCAAATAATTCCCATGACAGATCTAATCATGACATTTAGAATAGATCCCATTAAAATCAATCAATGGAACTGAAAAAATGGCTTGGAAAAATCTAACTCAAACTTCTCTTGCGGATGCGTTTATTCACGAACATGACGCCATTACTGAATTAGATGAACTTAACCAACTGATTGATTGGAAGTCCATTGAGCGCCAACTTATTACCATTAACAACAGCCCAATAGGTGAAAGAGCTTGGCCACCTTTAATGATGTTTAAAATCCTGTTGTTACAAAGCTTCTACAACCTGAGTGACCCAGCGTGACGAAAAMMACTCGCGCGCGACCTATTGTTCCGTCGGTTTTCTGAACTTAGCCTGACCGATTCCGTTCCAGACCACAGTACTATTTGGCGTTTAGAAACAAGCTTAATAAAAGTG
>VCMI01000147.1 GCA_006222135.1 Thiomicrorhabdus sp.
AGCCATGGACTTAATAACGTTTAATCAAAGATATTAAGCGTTTTGACARASYAAAAAACCTGGCTAGTTTTGCAGGGCTGACACCTCAAATCATTCAATCTGGGACGAGTGTWAATAGCTCCAGGTTGTCTAAAATGGGTAATGCCAATTTAAGGAAATGCCTGTACATGCCAGCCATTAATGCAATGGCTTACAACGTGCCATTAAAGAGATTTGCAGACGGATTAAGGGCTAAAGGCGTAGCAAGCGGAAAGATTAAAGTGGCTGTCATGCGTAAATTAATTCACATTGTGTTTGCTGTTTTAAACAGTGGCAAACCTTTTGATCCAGAATATAAGATGTGTGTTTGACTTAAAGAATCAAACACGGTATCTGGTAAGTATTTTTATTTTGGAGCCTTGTTTCGTCTGAGAAATTAAATGCGCTTGACGACACTTTTTCAGAACTTTTACAAAGTCCATTACAACTCGATTATAACTTACAGCCTTTATGACAACTCTTACCCCTACCGCATCACTTTATCTCATACCATTTTTTTTGAAATGCACTCACAGAATAGCGTTCACACATGATGGATTCAGACCAATATCCGATGCGGCTTTCTGCATTAAATGCTCAACAAAATGACTTTTATCTGGTAATTGGGCCCACACAGAGGGTAAAAAAGTGGCTCGGCGTAGACCATCAGAAATAATGAGGCCATCTTCAAAGGGAACCAATTTACCTAACAACTGTTGTTTAGTCTGGCACTCCTCAATCACTTGCGGTATTGATAAGAGGAGTGCTCAACTTCTAGCCCGCTAATTCATGCTCTTCTAAAGGGGCAAAACGAGGATCCTGAAAGGCTGCGCTAAAAGCATTGCCCGAAATATCTTCGATTAGTGAGCGATACGCCTGCAAAGAACCAATACAGCCTCTCAAAGCCTCGTTATGATGTAACGTCACGAAAGTCGCTACTGGCTGACTAAATTCGACAAAATGAGCTGATAAATAGTTCGAATCTAACAGTAAACTCTGCCCCTGTAAGCCCTTCTCAATACTCTGCTTTATGACTGAATGGATTATGGAGCATTGTGGAGATTCTGTGCCATTGCACTTTACCAAATATCACCCCGATTATCGCATGATGAATAATCCGGAAACACCGATAGCAACCTTAGAAAAAGCCCGAAAAATCGCAATGCAAGCCGGTTTAAAATATGTCTACACAGGCAATGTACTCGATTTTGAAGGTCAAGCGACCTACTGCCCGGATTGTGGCGAATCGGTCATTCAGCGTCAATATTACGACATTAAAGGCTGAGCGCTTAAAAACGGTTGCTGTGCACATTGTCAAACGCCTATTGACGGGGTTTTTGATGAGCAGCCAGGCCAATGGGGTAATCAGCGTCAACCAATCCGCCTAGGTTAATGGCTTTTAAAACGGCGGCTAATAAAAGGGATTAACGAACTCGAATCGAGGTCAAATAGGTTTTTTGCCAGTATTGATTATCTAAATTCGAAATCGTCACCCCTTTGCTACTTGAGGCATGAATGAACTTGGACTCACCAATATAGATCCCATTATGCAAAGCGTTGAAACCCGTGTTAAAGAAGACGATATCACCGATTTTTAAATCAGACTTGGCAATCTTAAACCCAGCTTTAATTTGAGTGTGAGTGGTGCGTGGTAACCTGTAGCCTAATTGACTATGAAAGGTATTCTGGACAAATGCTGAACAATCCACGCCGTTACGTGAAGTGCCGCCATAACGATAAGGCGTCCCTCTCCAATCTTTATATTGGCTCAATAAACGGTTCTTAACCTTAGGCAAGTTCGTTAAATCAATCGGACTTGCTAATGCAATAGATTTTGAGGAATGAGCCACATAATTAGGCGTACTAGAGCATCCCGTCAAAAACAGGAAGCTCAATATAAGTGGAAGAGTGTACTTTAATAAAACCTTAGCCCACTCTAAAAACCTTAACGTTAGCTTACAAACTTCACTTAAAACGAGAATATGGACAATACCCTGTTTTGAAATATTCATTTACGATTCCACTTTTTAAGACATTCACGAACAATCAACCAGGCCTGCTCAAAGCTACTTTACGAGTGTTTAGCACTTCCTGTGCCAGCTTATTTGTCACAAAAATGACAAACCACCTATTAATAGCATTTTAATTGAAATCTATCACAAGAAAACTACATGCAACCCTAATAACACTTTAATATAATCGAGTCATAAATTCATTTAAAGAAAGATTTTTCAGCTTTTCGTGTCTCTTACTAAAGAGAGTGATATAAATAATCAATCATAGAATGTATATACAAATTTAAGCAGGACAATTTTATGCGACAGCCTACTTCGAAAATATCTAAATGGATTTTGGCGTTTTTACTGCCTTTAACCCTAAGCCTACAAAGCTGTGCCAAGGAGCCTGATATGCCAGAGCAAAACGATACCGACCTTACCCAAATGCATACCGAGTCCATTGTGCTCGGTATGGGTTGTTTCTGGGGCGCTGAAAAACGCCTCTCCGAAGTCAATGGCGTGGTCGATGTGGAAAGTGGTTATGCCGGTGGCGACGATCAAAATGCAGGGTATCAAGACGTACTCGGATTGGAGAGAAAAATCCAAATGGGACGCTCTACTGAACGCAACCACTCAGAAGTAATTAAGGTCACTTACAATCCAGACTTGGTGACTTTAGAGAGTATCTTAATTACCTTTTGGGAAAGCCATAATCCGACTCAAGGTGATCGTCAGGGAAATGATGTCGGTACCAACTACCGCAGTGTTATCTACTATCAAACCGATGAAGAGCGTGTCATTGCTAAAAAACCAGGGATACTTATCAACCTGCGTTAACCAAAGCAGGTCTGCAAGAGATTACCACCGAGATTGCGCAACTTAAAAACTATATAACGGCAGAAGAGTATCATCAAGATTATTTGAAAAAGAATCCCAATGGTTACTGTGGCTTAGGTGGTACGGGCGTGGCTTATCCAGGTTCGACCACTAAGCAACATGCTCAATTAGAAGCCAAAGACTTGAATTTGGATCGTCAACTGATTGTCTTTGAAGCTGAAGAGTGTCCATTTTGTGAAAAATTCAAACACGATATATTAAGCAGTTGGAAAGCTGAGACGCCGATTATTGCGACCTTAAATCCAAATCCACCCAAAGGCTGGGAATTGGAAAAGGCGCTGTTTGCAACGCCAACGATCGTCCTGTTTGAAAATGGCAAGGAAGTTTCTCGTTACACGGGTTACAATGGCGAAACTCCGCGTTTCTGGAAATGGTTGGGCTTCAGGCTATTAACACCTGAACAGCGTGCAATTGCCTTTGAACAAGGCACTGAACGTGCGTTTACCGGGTCTCACCTAGATGAGACCCGACCTGGTTACTTTGTAGACCCGGTAACTGGCGCCCATCTATTTAGAAGTGATACCAAGTTTAAGAGCAATAGCGGTTGGCCAAGTTTCTTCAACCCTATTGAAGGCGCGATTACCGAGCATGTCGATAACGATCATGGCATGCAACGAACCGAGGTACGCAGTGCAAGTTCTGGCATTCATTTGGGTCACGTCTTTAATGATGGCCCGGCACCGACTTATAAACGCTACTGCATTAACGGCAATGTATTGAAATTTATTCCGGATGAACCTTCGAAATAAAAGTCATACAGAACCCACC
>VCMI01000148.1 GCA_006222135.1 Thiomicrorhabdus sp.
TTTTTATTGGCTTAACTTAAAGAGTGATAAGGCTTATAAACCTGTTCTTTAGCGGTTATCGAAACAGTGTGTACTCAGTCTTTTTTAAACAGACTAATCGGTTCGTTGTCTTTGCGATCCGGTGTATCGTCGCTGTCATCGTTGTTTTTCTGTTGCAGTGCTAAGGCCCCATGCAAATACTTTTTACGTGACCAAATGAGTCCCCAGCGAGAGCCGCCTACCTGATTCCAAAGTAGGGCACTGCGGATTCCTGCGAGGAGCAGAGCGCGGATTTTATTAGCGATTCTTGGGTTTTGTAAATGACCATGCTGGCCATTGACCATTACTTTAGGACGAACCGGACTAACATTTTCGGAATAGGCGCGGGCAATCGAGGCGATGACATTATCATGCTCTTCGCCAAAATGGGCTTGCTGGCTTTCGGCCGTTTCAAGAATCTTAGAGATTATCTGTAAAGGTTCACCCAGTTCCAAAAGTTTCTTTTGCAAAATAATCAGGCTTAACACATAGCGGGTGATTTCAACGTTACGCTGTTGCATCGCTTGTTCTGAAGTCATCTGTCTCAACAGGGTCTTAACGCCTACTTGAATATTGGCTATATCGCCACCGTAGACCTCCAGTGTATTACTTGGATTGTTACAAAACAGCGACTGTATACACGTGTGATAAGCCGTTTCGTCAGCTTTACCCGTCGTTGCTAGATCATAAATCAGCTGTGATACTTGGTAAATACCAATGAGTGCTAGGGTGCGATCTTGTTGAGTATATTCCGACATGCTATCTAAGCGCCTTTGGTTGGTGAAAATTCAGGTTTTAATTATGTTTTGTGTAATGGTCTATTATTGACGTTCTTCAAGCGTATGTAGACGTTGGTCAATAATACCACCGCCTAAACAGTCGTCGTCATTATAAAACACGACTGATTGCCCAGGTGCGACAGCCCATTGTGGTTCATCAAACTGCACCACAATTTTGCCATCTTTGTTCTCGATAATCTGGCAAGGTTGCTCAGCCTGACGATAGCGAATTTTGGCTTTAAGAGGCGTGTTCAAAGCAGGACATTCTCCAGCTACCCAATCCAAAGTATCCGCAACCAAAAGCAGGTGGAGTAATAAAGGGTTCTGACTGCCTTGCACGGCGACTAATTGGTTCGTCGTCAGGTTTTTGTCTGCCGCATACCAAGGATTATTCCCTTGGCCATGACCGCCACCCACACCCAAACCTTTACGTTGTCCTAAGGTGTGATACATCAAACCATCATGTTTGCCAATCACATTGCCCTGGTCATCGATAATGTCGCCAGGTTGAGCCGGTAGGAACTTTTGCAAAAAGTCCTTAAATTTACGCTCACCGATAAAGCAAATTCCAGTACTATCTTTTTTGTCAAAAGTCACCAGGCCGGCTTCTTCCGCCATTTGGCGAACCAAAGGCTTCTCTAACTCGCCGACCGGGAACAGAGATTTCTGTAACTGATTTTGCTGTAGGGTGTATAAAAAGTAACTCTGGTCCTTGTTCTCATCCAAGCCTTTTAGCAGGTGACAAGTGCCGTCATCATCACGACCAATACGCGCATAATGTCCTGTGGCGATATAGTCTGCGCCCAGTTCCATGGCGTGTTGTAAAAAGGCCTTAAATTTCACCTCTTTATTACACAGAATATCTGGGTTAGGGGTTCTACCTGTTTTGTATTCCGCCAGGAAATGCTTAAAAACATTATCCCAATATTCGCCAGAGAAGTTCTCAATATGTACCGGAATATCCAGTTTTTCGGCCACCATCATGGCATCTTTCAAATCTTCGGCGGCAGGGCAATAATCATCGGTATCATCGCCTTCCCAGTTTTTCATAAATAGACCTTCCACATCGTAACCTTGCTGTTTTAGCAGTAAGGCTGCAACCGAAGAATCTACGCCGCCTGAAAGGCCGACAATGACTTTAATTTTTGAGTTATCGATGGTGTCCATAATGGAAAAGTGCCTGATTTTAAGAGTTATATTGGAATTTGATTATTTTAACAGAGGCTTTAAAGTCAGCCTCTCATAATCGCGTTCTGGTATTGGATTTATGGCTAGAATTTACAACAATTCTAAACAATTAATAGGGATGAATGCGGCCGTTTTCAAGAGGGTATTTACGGGTTCTTCAATAACTCAGATTCACCTGGTTGCAGATTACCCAGTTTCCACTGGCCAATACGCGCCCGAATCAAACGTAAGGTCGGAAAGCCCGCCGCCGCCGTCATACGACGTACCTGACGGTTCTTACCCTCGGTAATGGTCAGTTCAATCCAACTGGTTGGAATATTTTGACGTTCCCGTATCGGCGGGTTTCTGTCCCAAAGTCGCATCGGGGCAGAGATTTTTTTACACTGAGCAGGTCGGGTCATGCCGTCTTTGAGTTTAACGCCAGTTTGCAGCTGTTTAATCGCCTCCTTGGTGACATCGCCTTCGACTTGCGCCCAATAGGTTTTGGGCATCTTATGTTCAGGGTCGGCAATTTTATTTTGTAACTTACCGTCATTTGTCAGCAGTAGCAGGCCTTCGCTGTCGCGATCCAGTCGTCCGGCGGCATAAAATCCCTTGTGATCGATATAGCTCGCAAGGGTCTCGCGATCGCCAGCTTGCTCGCTTTCATCGGTAAATTGGCAAAGCACATTAAAAGGCTTATTGAATAAAATTAAATCGCTCATAAATTTGTGGCCTGCTGAAAGTGGTCGCTCTCTTATATTTTGGGTGTGAGTGCGGTAAAATGGCCTACATTCTAACATTATTAAACTTTTAGAGCTCTTTACCCGACTTAGGGCGAACGAAAAAAGACGAAAGTGCCCCTTGAGGGTATAAGATTTTGCTGGTTAAGGTCGAAAGTATACGTAATATAGTATTCTTGCCCAGTTCTTTAACGAAAAGCAGTCCGATTTTAACCATTTTTAATCGTTTATTAAGTCGTTCAAAAGGCTCTTTGCCGCTGTGTCTCTGTGCATTAAACAGAGTGCAGTTACTATTCTCCAATCATCTCAATAGGAACCGCGATGTCTCAAAAATCTAAGATTATTTATACCCTTACCGATGAAGCGCCAGCATTGGCGACTTACTCTTTGTTACCGATTGTTGAGGCCTTTACAGCAGCGGCAGACGTGGCGGTAGAAACTCGTGATATCTCTTTAGCCGCACGTATTATCGCTTGTTTTCCAGAGAGACTCAGCGCCAAGCAACAAATCGGTGATGCGCTGGCCGAGTTGGGCGAGATGACCCAAATGCCAGAAACCAATATCGTTAAATTGCCAAACGTCAGCGCCTCTATTCCACAACTAGAGAGAGCAATTTCAGAACTGCAAGCGCATGGTTATGACATTCCTAACTATCCTGCTACGCCTGAAAACGATGAAGAGAAAGCCACTAAGGCGACTTTTGCAAAAGTATTAGGCAGTGCCGTTAACCCTGTTTTACGTGAAGGTAACTCTGATCGTCGTGCGCCACCTTCGGTTAAAAGTTATGCTAAAAAACATCCGCACTCAATGGGGGCTTGGAGTTCAGAGTCTCGTACGAAAGTTGCAAGCATGAAGGAAGGGGATTTTTACGGTTCTGAAAAATCAGTGACCCTAACGGATGCCACTGAATACAAAATTGAGTTTGTCGCAAAAGACGGCTCTACTGAAGACTTAAAAGGGTCAGCGCCATTACTAGCGGGCGAAATTATTGACAGCTCTGTCATGAGCCAGTCAGCTTTAAGAAGCTTTTTAGCGGAGACCATCGCAGAGGCCAAAGAGAATAATATCTTGTTCTCTATCCATCTGAAAGCCACCATGATGAAAGTCTCTGACCCAATTATCTTTGGTCAAGCGGTCACGGTCTTCTTTAAAGAGCTCTTTAAAAAACACGCCATTACGTTTGCAAATCTAGGGGTGAATGCCAATAACGGTTTAGGCGATGTCTTAAACAAAATTGAAAGCTTAGATACCGAACTTAAAGCCGAAATCCAAGCGGATATTCAAGCCATTTATGAAGCACAGCCAGATGTGGCCATGGTCGATTCTGATAACGGCATTACGAACCTAAACGTACCAAGCGATGTGATTATCGATGCCTCTATGCCCGCCATGATTCGTGGATCGGGTCAAATGTGGAATAAAGTCGGCAACCAACAAGATACCCTTTGCGTCATTCCAGATCGTTGTTATGCCGGCGTGTTTCAAGAAGCCATTGATTTCTGTAAGCAAAATGGTGCCTTTGATCCAACCACTATGGGATCAGTCTCCAACGTTGGCCTAATGGCGCAACAAGCCGAAGAATATGGTTCGCACGATAAAACCTTCCAAATGTCAGCTGCCGGGACGGTTCGCGTCGTCGCGAAAAATGGCGATACCTTGCTAGAGCATTCTGTTGAAGCGGGCGATCTCTTCCGTATGTGTCAGGCCAAAGACGCGCCGATTCAAGACTGGGTTAAGTTGGCGGTTAACCGTGCCAGAGCGACAGGTTTACCGACGGTCTTCTGGTTAGACGAAAACCGTTCACACGACCAACAAGTCATTCAGAAAGTGAATCACTACCTAACGCATCACGATGTAACGGGCCTAGAGATTCACATTATGTCACCAGAAGAAGCCACTCGCTTCAGCTTACGTCATGTGCAAGAGGGCAAAGATGTCATCTCGGTCACAGGTAATGTTTTGCGTGACTACCTAACGGATCTCTTCCCAATTCTAGAGTTGGGTACGTCTGCTAAAATGTTGTCTATAGTGCCGTTAATGAATGGCGGTGGGTTGTTTGAGACGGGTGCCGGCGGTTCAGCCCCTAAACACGTTCAGCAGTTAATCTCAGAGAACCATTTACGTTGGGATTCATTAGGAGAGTTCCTAGCGCTAGCGGTCTCGCTTGAGCACTTGTCAGCTACCTTTAATATGCCGAAAGCCCAAGTCTTGGCAACGGCCTTAGATGCAGGAACGGGCAAGTTCTTGGACAACGATAAATCACCTTCGCGTAAAGTCGGTGAATTAGATAACCGTGGTAGTCACTTCTATCTGGCGATGTATTGGGCGGAAGCGCTTGCATCGCAAACCGATGATACTCAACTGCAAGCGCGTTTTGAACCCGTGGCAAAAGCCTTGGTTAAAAACGAAGCGAAGATTGTCGCTGAGCTGAATGGCGTACAAGGCCATGCGGTAGATTTGGGAGGGTATTACCACCTGAACACCAAGTTGGTTTCTAAAGCCATGCGCCCAAGCGCAACCTTAAACGCGATTATTGCCGCTATTTAAAACATCAGTAAAGCGCTTTAATCGTTCTTAATAAGAGATTAAGAGCGGTTAAAACTACAAGCCCGCAACAAGTGACCAGGCCTGGTAACTTGTTGCGGGCTTTTTTATGTCAAAAATAAAGCCACCAGGCCTGGTTGTTAGTTAGGTTTCTTTGAAACTTAGTCGTAAACGGACCGCTTTCTGGTTATAGTGTCAGCTTGGATTGTCTGGGCGATTAAACCGCCAAAAATGAGAAGAGGGTGAAGCTTAAAATATGAGAGATACTCCTGAATGGCCACCGTTGCCAGAGCGTTTTGAATCTCTGATCTGGGCGCTTTTAAAAACACAGAAAACCATCGGCGAATATCAGTTAATGCGAACGTTAGCAGAAGAAGGGTTCCCTCAGTTTAAGCCCGACTTGGATCCATTAATCATGTTCCGCGCCCACTTTTTGCTCTTTCATCTACTTTATCGTTTGCAAGATCGCTGGCTTTTTGAAAGTCGCGGTTGGCTTAGCATTCATACGACCGATATTCATCTACAGGAAATGCAGAGTGTTGCAGATTCTGAAGAGGAGTCGCGACAAGAGCTACTTGAAGATGATCCGTTGAAATCTTATTACCTGGATTACAGTGAGTTTTTAAACACTCAAGAAGAGGACGTACTGAGCTTATTAGACGATTTTTGGCGAAAGATGGCAGGGTCTCCTATCCACGCCATGGGTCCAGAAGACAGATTAAAAGCCCAGCAAAGACTCGGTTTGCAAGGTCAGACAGTATCTATAGAGAGCGTAAAACTACAGTTTCGTGCTTTGTGTCAGTTACACCATCCCGATAAGGGGGGAGATCCTCAGGTTTTTAGACAGATTTGTGATGCCAAAGAGCTTTTGCTCCAGAGTTTATAAGCCGTGTAGAAAGAACTCGTTTTTTTCGATTAATGTTTAAGTGGTTTTAAAACCAAAAGCCCGCACAAGTTACCAGGCCTGGTAACTTGTGCGGGCTTTTTTGTGTCGAAAATAAAACGACTAGGCCTGGCATGTCCTGCGGCTTTACAAAACCATGTGAGCGTAGGGTCAGTTGTTATTTTTATTTGAAACTTACTCGTAAACTTACTACTTTCTGGTTATAGTGGCTCATAAATATTGTTTATATGGTTTTACGTAGTGATTTAGTAAATATAGGCGGTTACAGACCGAAGGTTGGCGAAAAAATAAGATGGTTCGATGGCGAAATGAATAAAGGGTAGCGTCCCCTTTTCCCTGTTGAAAATTAGAAAGGGTTTCTAGCATTACAACGGCCACGATTGGTTGTCATAACCTATGGCAACACCTTGTGGAAGGCCGTCTGGATGATTGAAGAAGTACTCATCTAAATTATGGCTAATATGGGTAAGAACCAGTTGTTTAGGCTGGATTTTTTCAAATACCTCTAAGGCTCGGGTTAAATCATTGTGATTTCGGGGTGCATTTTCGAGTGGTGGTTGGTCGCAATCTAAGATCATGAGATCTATTGGATTGTCGATTAAATATTGCTCTACATCACGGCGTAGCAAACCTGAATCACATAAATATGCTAAACGTTTACCGTTTAACTCGATGACATAACCCATTGTGAGCTTTGAATGGACTAGGGGAACAGGGGTGATGAGAAACTCTTTAAACTCAAAGGTCTCAAATGGCCGTGATTTTTGAGAGAAATCAAAAATTCCTGGATACTTAAGCAGGTCGTCACAGCCATTTGGATCGTCTGGTGAAAAGACCGGGATCGTTTGCCCCATTCCCCAACGTATTGAAAATAAACCTTGTACATGATCCATGTGGTAGTGAGTCAGTAATACAGCGTCTAAACTGCCAGGTGGAAAGGTTTGTGCAAGATTGTGATAGCCAGCGTCAATCAATAAACGCACATTACCAAATTGGCCTGCTACCTCTAATACACCGCATGCGGGGTTACGGCGATAATCGGTATTAGCGAGTGCTCTCTTACAAACAGTGCATTCACACCCATAAACGGGTGCTGCTTTAACTGAGCCGGTGCCTAAAAATGTAAATTTCATGACGTGTTTACGACCCGATTTTTGAGCAGTGAGACCAAGGCTTCTCCAGCAACAGAGAGTTCGGTGCTGTTTTCAATAATATGTATGTTGCGTGCCGTGAGTCCGGTAAAAGTTTCTGAACGTTGAATGCGTTCTTCAATTTGTTCTGAGGTTTCACGGCCGCGATTTAGTAAGCGTTCTCGTAATAAATTTGAATCGACTTGAATCAATACTGGCACTAGCCCTGGATGGTGTTTAATGGCCGTGTTGAGAAAGGCACGAGAGCCGTTCATCACCACATTTAAGCCTAGGTTTAACCAAACGTCTACTTCGATCCCAATCCCATAATCCAACTCATGTGAATGCCAGTGAAATTTAAAACACTTCCGTTTCAGACGGTTCGCAAACTCCACGGTAGAAAGCTGGATATGATTTTCACCACTCAATTCCACCGGGCGAGTAATATATCGATGTGCAAAAACAACGGCTTCACTCGCAAGGTGTTGACGTGCATAGTGCAGCAAAGAGTCTTTGCCAACCCCCGAAGCACCAATCACATAAAATAGCTTGCCTTTAGAGTGACTGTCCTTGGATTGATCGTCTATAACGGTTGAATTAGGTATGATCATAACTGGCCTTAAAGGCTAAAACACCTGCAACAAATACATCAGAAACTTGTACCAAACCCTCTAAATTGGCAATCATAATGATATCGGCACGTTTACCCACCTCAATGACTCCACGGTCATGGAGTTTGGCCGCTTCTGCTGGGTTTTTAGTCACTAACTGAACCGCTTGAGCAAGCGTTAAGTTTGAAATTTCTGCAAGCTTGAAAACAGCAACAATCAAAGCCGCTGGCGCGTAGTCCGCACAAAGGCAATCGCATACACCCGCATTAACCGCATCTAAGGCTCGCATAGAACCTGACTGGCTTTTACCACGTATAATGTTGGGTGCTCCCATAATGGTTTTCATGCCTTTTTCGCAAGCGTATACCGCCGTTTCCATATTGATAGGAAATTCTGAAATGTCCACCCCCAAAGCAGTCATGGTATCCACTCGTTCTTTACAGTCATCGTCATGCGATGCGACCGCAATTCCTTGAGCGTGTGCGGTTTTAACTAACTGTTCAACACGTTCCATTGCACCCTCGGCCTGTTGTTGTTTTTTGGCAATCATCTCATCTAACTCGCGATCAGATTTTTGATAACTTTTACCAAAATAGGCTTTATAAGCCGCTAAATCTTTAAACTGTCCTTGCCCAGGAGTGTGATCCATTAGTGAAACCAAGTGCATCGACTGGTTGTGCATCAGTTCTATTAAAATAGGCAGGCCTGTCGGATCGGTAATTTCATAACGACAATGCACGCGGTTATCGACTAAAGCGTGGGGTTGAAAGTGATGCACCGCTTCGGCAATCTGTTTAGCAAATTGATTGTTTCTTACGCCCAATTCTTCATTGGCAAAGGAGAGGGAATGAAATACCGTAGTAATCCCTGCACCCGCATTACGTTTGTCGGCTTGTGCACAAGCAAAATCTAACGGAAAGTGCACATTCGGACGCGGCTCAACTTCTTTTTCTAGTGAGTCACAATGTAAATCAATCATACCAGGCATCACCGTTTTGCCTTTAGCGTCTATGATTTGAACATTATCTGGAACGGATTCAGGGTTAATCGCCGAGATTATGCCGTTTTCAATCAGTAGGCTCGCATCGTTTAGAACTTCGTTAGGCAATACGAGATTTGCATTTTTAATAATTAAAGGTTGAGTATTCATGGTGTTGCGACCTCGTTTGTATCTGAATTAAAGAAATTTTCGGTACCAATGGGTGGTGCAAGTTCCACCACGTCATCGGCTAGCCTTTCTACTAAATCCATATCGTGGAAGATGGCAATCATCGCGGTGCCTGTCTGTTTTAAGTTGTTAATCAGTTCAACGACACGATCCGTGGTTTTTGGGTCTAAGCTCGCTGTAGGCTCATCGAGTAACAATAATCTTGGTTGTGCCAATAAACCACGTGCCAAGTTGACACGTTGTTTTTCACCACCTGAAAAAGTAGCAGGAGACACTGCCCATAATCTTTCTGGTAGGTTAAGTTGGCCTAATATTTCTCGGGCCTTTTCAAGTGCAAGATCTCGTGAGACGCCTTTCTTGATTAAAGGCATTGCCACCACGTCTTCTGTCGACTGGCGAGGCAGAGTGTGTAAAAATTGGGTAACAAAGCCGATTTCTTCTTTACGTAACTCTAAAATTTGGTGTTCGTCCGCTGTTGCTAAATCCGTTAGTTGGCCTTGTTTTGTCGTGAACATCATGCGGCCACTGGTCGGCAAATAGGTGCGGTAAATACCTTTTAATACAGTGGACTTTCCGGCACCCGTTGGACCGATTAAGGCGGTTAAACGTCCAGGGTAAGCTTTTAAAAATACGCTGTGTGACGAAGGTAGTTCTTTGCCTTGTTCATGCAACATAAAGGTTTTAGAGAAGTCTTCGACTTCTAAAATAGGTTGAATACTCATAGTTCGTAATCTCTTTAAAGTGCTGACGCAACCAAGCGTTGGGTATAAGCATCTTGCGGATCTTCTAGTATTTGATCCGTTAAGCCTGTTTCAATAATGCGTCCGTACTTCATGACAATGGTGCGACCCGCTAATAGGCGAATCACCCCTAAGTCATGGGTCACAGCAATCATGGCCGTTTTGTTTTCGCGTTGAATTTCCATAATCAAATCTAGAATGGCTGCTTGGACCGATAAATCTAAACCCGTAGTCACCTCATCTAAAAACAGCAAAGGTGGATTAGTAGCCAAGGCTTTGGCAATTTGCACACGCTGCTGCATGCCACCAGAGAAGTTCTTTGGCATCTCATCCATACGTTCGGTCAAGACTTCAGTACGATGCAGTAATTCAATCGCTCTTTCTCTAATTTCACTATAGTTAGTTAGATTGCTCATGAGTAGGCGTTCGGCAATGTTACCGCCAGCAGAAACATTGAAGTTCAAACCTAATACCGGGTTTTGATAGACCATGCCAAATCGGTGGTTACGCAAGTGACGTTTTTGCTGAGCGTTTAGGCTAAACAAATCATATTGCTTACCGTCGTCAAAAAACGTAGCTTGACCCGAGGTTGGCATTTCATCAAAAAACAGGTTCTTAACCGCGGTTGATTTACCGGAACCTGATTCACCCATAATCCCTAGAATTTCACCTTTATAAAGGTCAAAACTGATGTCGTGAGCCGCCACAATGGAGCCACAATGTGGACAGATATTGGTGTTGTGTTCTGGACCCGTTGACTCAAAACACTTAGCACAACCTTTACCGTAAACCTTTGAGAGATTGCGGACTTCTAATACTTTTTCGTTAGACATGTTATCCCTCCAAACTTTGGTTAACTGATAAAGATTTTAACTGTTCATCACAGTAATCGGAATCAGAGCATTGATAGAGTTTTTCACCGCTTCTGGCATCTATAAATTCATCTAAGAAACTGTGATCACAGCCACAACGGTGGCAGGTACGACGCTTGCCTGTTTCGTCATTAAAGCCTTCGACACGAAAAGGCACATCATCAAACTCTAGCGGCTCGGCTAAGGTATAAGGTGGTACGGCATAAATTTTCTTTTCACGCCCAGCGCCCAATAAAATGAGGGCTTTTGAGTCATTCATTTTGGGGACATCCCAACGCGGAATAGGCGAAGAATCTATTACATAATGGCGGTTGATACGGGTTGGATAACGGTGTGAAATCGTAATTTCATCAAACTTCACAATGTCTTCGTAAAGTTTTACCAATAAGCGAGAGTAATCCGCTTCGCCGTGCATGATTTTACGTTTGTCTTCGGAAGGTTCTACCACCACTAAGGCATCAGGGTAGGGAACCTGCAACACAAGCACTTGATCTTCACGCAGTGCTTGTTCAGGAATGCGGTGGCGAGATTGTATGAGATTCGCTTCAGCAACTTTAGTCGTGGTATCAATGCCAGGACAGGTCATTTCGATAAAGCTGCGTAAGTTCACGGCATTGACGGAATCATCAGAACCTTGATCAATGACTTTTAGGGTGTCTTGTTTACCAATTAACGAGAGTGTTAATTGCAAACCACCTGTTCCGAAACCACGACCCATTGGCATTTCACGACTTGAATAAGGCACTTGATAACCAGGGATTGCAATGGCTTTTAGGACACTACGGCGTATTTCCTTTTTGGCGTACTCATCTAAAAATCCAAAGTTATATTCGGCAGAAGCTTGTCTAAACGGTGTGTCTGATGTTTTTGCTTGATTAGACATTGTCAGCTCCTTGGTTCTTATCATCGTGTTTATCTTGGGTGGTTCTTAAACGATCCATATCCGATTGGAAAGTGACATAGTGCGGCATTTTGTAGTGCGTACAGAAGCCCATAGAGTCGATACCATCAATGTGTAGTAATACAAACTCAGGATCTTCTGAAGGATTAGTTGGTCCATTTTTCATACCAGACTGTAATGCTCGATCTAGAATTGACATTGAAATGGCTTTAACTTCGTTATGCCCAAAGCAAGCGCCGTAACCCAGACTGAAGGTGGGTTTGCCGCCATCTTCTTCGTCTTCGTACATGGCAACGACTTCACATTCTGTCATTAATACTTCACCGACTTCGATGAGTTCACCCGTGATAGCGTGAGGTAGCATCACCGGTAAATAGCCGACTCTAAGCTCGGCGACGGTTGGGTGAATGTCTCCATAACCCCGCATATTGGAATAAGCAATGGCAAGAATAGAGCCCGTTTCAGAACGCGCCATAGTGGATAATGCCGCAGAGCGTGGTACAGGAAAAACCAGTGGCTCACGCGTAATATCAAACGGTATTTTTTCAGCGGCCGCTTCGTCAACAGGTGGAAGCAATCCTTCTTCACGTAAGGCGTCTAATACTTTTGGAAAGGTGTCTGGAATGTCATCATGACGATTTTCATCCAACCATTTAGCCGCGACAGCTTTAAAGGATTCTGGTGATTCGTCTAGTAGTTCGGTACGCATTAGGCGCAAGGCATAATCGGTACTGGCTCCGAGCATTTGACCGCCGGGAATATCCTTAAACGAAGCCGAAATACGGCGAATTACACGCATGCTACTGCTATTCATTACGGGGGTTTCAATTAAACGTGGCTTGGTTGAACGATAGGCGCGTAACGCAAATGCGGCTTCTAACGTATCGCCTAAACTCTGTTTAATGGCTAAAGACGCCAGCTTCGGGTGAAACAGACCGCCTTCAGACATTATACGGCTGTGTAAAAAATACAACTGGTTTTCAATGGTATCCAAATCTAACGGTTCTGCCGACTCGCCTTGACGAGTACGCACGAATTCTAATAATTTTTCAGCACCAGCAATGGCTTGACCACCGCCTTTAATTGCAACATAACCCATTAATTCAGCCCTCCATTATCGCGGACTTCAAGAATTTCAACCTTGGTGGTGCGCGGCAGCCCCAAAATTTGAGTGTCATCCACTAAAATACAGTCAATCCCTAACGGAAAAGCGGAACACCATTCATTACGTTGGTCTAACCAGGCCTGGTCAATTCCTGAAACACATATTTCAGTTTCACCATTGACACCGGGTCCTGTTAATTTCAGGCGAATATTCCCTTGCATTTTGTCCAACGAAGAAACCTTTAAAATTAATGTGGCGGCAAAATCAGGAGAAGATAACGTGCCTAACTTAGGGAGAAAAGTAGGTGCCTTTGTAGCGTCACATAAAATGTAATTGGCTTGTTCAACCGCTGATTTATGCGCCTGTAACAGCGGCCAGTTTGATTCTGTCAATAAACCGCTTACATCCGCTAGGGACACTTCACCATCTAAAAGGGTGGCTAAAACAGCTAAATAGGCAGGGCTGTTTTCTAGCCACTCTGCCCAATTGTCTAATCGACCGGGGCGAGATAGAACTTGCATCAGGCTTTTAAACAAAGCTTGTTGTGTGTCTGCTAACCAAATAGGGTTGACGTATGCGCCAAGTAAATCTTGTTTAAGCACTTGTATCCTCCTTATTTTCTTCATTAGTTGCCCCGAGTAATGAGAAATCAACCGCTGTTGAACCTAACATGGCTTTACGCGTAAGCGCTTCTTGTTCAAACTTAAAATCACCCATTTCAATTAGGTCAGCCAGTTTGCAACAAGCCACTAAGTCATTAGCCAAAATGGCATCACAGACCGCAAAAAGTGATGCCAAGTTCTCATCGTCATCCATTAGCTGAGCCGCACCTTCAAATGTATTGCCTTGCTTATCTGTTAAAGCGACCCAACTGATTGCTATTGGAAACTCGCCTAAAAAATAAGGTTCATGTAGGGCCGTATCTTTAGTTTGTAGTACGCCAAGTCCTGATTGTGGAATGGACTTATAGGACACATCGTATTCATTAATAACGGAATCAATAACCGCTTTAATTTCATCTACGTGAACCCGCTTTAATGCACGAATCCATTGACTGCGAGGTATTTTGCAACAGGTTTTATTCATTTTGGATTCCTTTTAAAGTGTTTTGTTACGTAGCTTCTGCGAGAAAAATTCAAGTACGACTACTGTGATAAAAATGATTAATAAAATAGTGGCAACATGACTGTAATCGAAGAGATCCCAACGGCCTTTTAGCTCCATACCAATCCCTCCTGCGCCAACAATACCGAGCACAGTTGCGGTACGAATATTACGTTCAAAGATATATTGAATATAGGCAATCCATGCAGGCAATACGTGTGGAAAAACGGCATAACGTAAGACTTTAAGAGGGTTAGCGCCTGCTGAACTCAGCGCCATTTGTGGGCCTTTAGGTGCATTTTCAATTTCATCGGCAAAGAATTTTCCTAATACACCTGAGGTATGAGTCGCTAATGCTAAGACACCTGCAATCGGGCCAAAGCCATAGATAAGGACTAAAAAGAGAGCCACAATCAGTTCAGGCATTGAGCGATGAAAACTTAATAAGCCACGTGCCATTTGATAAACAATAGGGTGTGGTGAGTAATTACGAGCCGCCAAAATACCTAAAGGTAATGAGATCATCATAGAAATTACGGTTCCCCAGAAACCCATTTCTATGGTTTCCCACATCATCCAAAGGACTTTTTTTAGGTAACCAACAGGTTCAACTAAGTATTCGGCTTTCGTTTCTGTCCAACTGTCGGTGTCTACATAATATTCACGAGAAACGCCTTCCTCTACATAAGAAAACCATGGTAAATGTTGTAGGTCAACGCCTTCAAGACGGCTTAGTTCAGTGCGAGCTGAAAACTGAATTGGAAAGGCCTGGCTACCAAACTTAGACACACCGTTTAATACATTAGAATCGCCAATTCCTACGGCAGACAGAACGGCTTTACTCGTCTCGACTGCGGCTCTATCCATTTCTGTATTATGTCCAGACCAGGATAGGAGCACAAAGGCAACTAGTAAAAATAGGATTGTTTTTGGTGTGATCGCTTGGTAGGTTTGCCATTCACGCCAATCACGTCTTTTATTGATTTGAGTGTCTGTATTCATGCGACGGCTTCCTTAATATCAACGAGGTGTGGCTGAGTTGGTTTTTTAACGGGTTTAACCGTTGGAGTGTGTTGTGTTTCTAAATTTTCATGTTCAATTTCATATAGGCGTCTTTGTAAATCGGCATCCATGTCAGAAGGCGGACCATCAAAAAATACTTCACCGTCTCGTAATGCAATGATTCGGTCAGCAAACTCTAATGCATAGTCCATTTGATGCAAGGTACAAAGAACGGTTGCACCATTGGTTTGAGCCGCTTCTTTAAGACTGTTTAACACACTACGACTCATGGCAGGGTCTAAGCTAGCAACAGGTTCATCCGCTAATACCACTTTAGGGCTGGCCATAAACGCACGTGCAATGGCCACACGTTGTTGTTGTCCGCCTGAAAGTTCAGACGCTCGACGCATGAGATGTTTCTCTATCAGGCCCACTTCGCTTAACAGTTCACAAGCACGTTGTTGATCTTTAACTGGGAAAGACTTAACCATACATTGCCAGAATCCTGCTAAAGGCAAAATGCCTGTTAGCACATTGTGTAATACACTTAAACGCGGCACTAAATACAACTGTTGGTGAATCATGCTGATGCTACGCTGAATCATTTGTAGGTTTTTCTTAGTTAATAATTCACCGTCTAAAACGATCTTTCCAGAAGTAGGTTCGACTAAGCCGTTAACCATATTCATTAAGGTTGATTTACCTGCACCAGATGGCCCAAGCAGTACACAAAATTCGCCTTGTTTAAGCTGTACGGAAACATCTTTTACGGCCTGCGTCCCATCAGGATAAATGCGACTGACATTGTCAAAAATTAACATTGTTATTTCTCCAAAAATAAAGACTTTTGCAAATCTGCCCGGTAAAGCAGGTTTGCAAAGATCTCTTAAAGCACCTCAAAAATCTGAGATGCAACAAAGATAGGTTAAGACCTTATGTAAAGGTCTCAGGTTAAAAATTAACGTTGACCTGCTTTTGCAATCATTTCTGCTTTCACAGTTTTTGTGACAGCGCTTAGTTTTTTCAAAGCATCAAATATTTTTTGTTCATCAAAGTTAGTGTCATAACGATCGACTTTTTTACCGCCGTAACCACGGATTTTTGAAGGGTCAATCTTTGTGTTAATTTCACGAAACGCTTTACGAAGTTCTGCTTTTAACTCAGGCGTTAAACCTTTGTTCATTGCTAGAGGTGGGTTAGGGATTGGCTGAGACTTAGCTAAAGGCATAAAATTAGATGGATCTATCGCGCCTTTTTTAGCGGCTTTAGAAAAAGAGTTGTATGAAGAGGCTGCGGCATCTACTTTACCTGCTGCTAATGCGGCTAAAGAAGCTGAGTGAGAGCCCGCAATGATGACCTTCTTAAGGTCTTTAACAGGATCAACCTTGGCTGCAATTAACATTGCAACGGGGAAGTTGAATGAAGAAGTTGAGTTTGGGCTACCAAATGCCATGCTTTTACCTTTAAGGTCTGAAAGCGTTTTGATACCACTGTCTTTACGGACGAAAATACCGGAGTAGTAGGACGCATCACCTTTTTTAACGTCAACCGCTAAAAGATCGACACCACATTTATCGTTTGCTTGACCGTAAGTGACGGCACCAAACCAAGCGATATCCGCTTTATCGTTACACATACCTTCAACAACAGCCGCATAGCTTGCACCTGCTTTGATATCAAAGTGAATGCCGTAGTTGTCCGTGATTCCTTGGAATACTGGGCCGTAATCTTTAGTGATATCGTTTGTTCCCGTGTCAGCAGGAACCATAAGGACACGTAATGGATGTTCTTGTGAACCATCAGGAAGTGCGAAAGCGACTAGAGGCGTTAAAGTAACTGCTGTAACTGCTGCTAAGAACAAGTTCTTAAGTTTCATTGGTGTTTCTCCAAAAATATAAAAATAAAGTTAAAAAATTAAATAAAACGTTTAAACAATCCAGCCAAAAGAGTGATTAGACGGATTGCGTAAAGGTCTCAAAGTTGACTTTTAAGAGTTCATTAAAATCTCAAGTTGAATCATGTCGGACCTAAACCGAGTGATGGAGTATTCGACTCTTCTGCCGGTTTTGGTGTCTTCGTTAATCGTTTTCACTTTCAAGATAGGTTGGCCGCTTGCCATACCGAGTTTGAAACTGTCTTCAGCATTTGGCATGGTTGAAGAGACTAAACTTGAAATTCTTTTTGCTTGAATGCCGCACTCAGTTTTTAGAAATGTGCCTAATGAACCCGATTCATATTGTTCTAAGGCCGTTGGGCAAATATCTTTTGGTAAAAAGTGGCTAATCAATGCGGCGGCTTTGCCTTCCACCTTTCTAAGCGTGTCAATTTTAAAGACTTCGTCGCCATTCTTTAATTGCAATCTTTCGGCAACACCACCACGAGCGTCAATGACCTTCTTATCCAAAAGAATACTTTCAACTTGTAAATCATTCGCCTGTACAGATTCCGTAAAACGCTCATAGCCTTTAATACGGTAGGCCAATCTTTTTTCGGCAATAAAAGTTCCGAACCCATGACGCTTTTCTAAAACACCTTGCTTAACGAGCTCTTCTACTGCTCTGCGAACGGTATGACGATTTACCCCAAACTTCTCAGTCAGAATTTTTTCTGATAGATACAAATCGCCAGGCTCAAAGGTATCTTGAATATCCACCTCAATCGCATTGGCTATTTGTGTGTAAATTTTTTCTGGGCTGTATCGATCAATCATTTCACTTGTCTAGATGTCTAAAACTGTTGCTAAGTTTAGATAAGGTAAATGTCTGTCAATGGTTAGTTTTGTTAAAGTTTTATTGCAAGTGTAGATGTCCATAAAAAAGTAATTGAATGACAATAGTTGGATAGGGGGGTTAAGAAGGTTTGAAAATGATAGGGACAGTGATGTGTTTAACTTTGTTTACAGTTAGAAATTGAGTGGTGGGTGTGGGGTATTGTGATTAACAGATCTATATCGTTTAAAACCTAAAAATGAGGCTCGAATATTTAAGTGGGGGAGTAGGAAATAATTCTTCTTATTAGCATGAAATTGAGTAGAAAGTTTGACGTCTTTTTGGTAGACGATAGAAATAAAAAGCCCGCAAGAAGTGACCAGGCCTGGTCAGTTCTTGCGGGCTTTTTTTGTGGGTTGTGGAATGTACTACCCTTTGCTTTACCTTCTCTTAGGCAAGTAATCCAGAATAGAAATCGGCACGACCTTTTTAACCGGAAAGCCTTCGATCTCTTTGCGTTGAATAATATGCCCCAACAGACTTTCGATGGCACAGAGGTTTTTAAAGTCATTTTTTGAGACAAATGAGATGGCTTCACCAGAGGCGCCTGCACGACCAGTACGACCGATGCGGTGAATATAATCTTCAGCAGGATAAGGCAGGTCGTAATTGACCACGCGACTCAAATCATCGATATCAATACCACGAGCAGCGATGCCTGTGGCGACTAAAAACTTCAATTTACCTGATTTAAAATCGGCCAATATCTGTTCGCGAATGGCTTGGCTTCTGCCACTGTGAATGGAGTCGGCTGTAATGCCACGTTTGCCAAGCTGTTCAACTAATTTGGCGGCAGAGTGTTTTTTCTCGACAAAAATAAGCGCCTGATCCCACTGCTGTTCGTTAATCAAATGACTTAATAAAGCGGACTTAGTATCTTTGTCTACCGTGATTAACCACTGGCTGATTTTGGGTGCGGTTTTCTTATTAGGAGAGATGGATATTTCTGCGGCGTCATCATAAACGGTGTCGGCTAAATAACGCACATCATCCGTTAGTGTGGCGGAAAAGAGTAAGCTTTGACGATCACTCGGTAGGCGGTCAATAATCTTATTAAGGTCGTCGATAAAGCCCATATCCAGCATTCTATCGGCTTCATCTAATACTAGGATTTCAAGGTCACTAAAAAACAGAGCGCGTTGATAGGCCATATCTAACAGTCTACCCGGGGTGGCCACCAGAATATCGATGCCTTCTTCCAGACGCTCTTTTTGAACCTCGGAATCAACGCCACCATAGACGGCCAGAGAGCTCAGGTTTAGATACTTTGCATACTCGGCCACATTGGCCTCAACCTGTACCGCAAGTTCGCGCGTAGGGGTTAGGATGAGGGCACGGATAGACTTACCGCGTAGTTCGCCTTCGGTGCTATCAAGTTTCTGCAGCATGGGCAAAACAAAACTGGCGGTTTTACCGGTTCCCGTTTGTGCGGCGGCTATTAGGTCTCTGCCCGATAAGATGATCGGAATGGCCTTTTCTGAATGTCGGTGGGTGTCTTATAGCCCAGTTCAGAGACGGCTTTTAAAATAGGATCACTTAATCCAAGTTTTGAAAATGACATATAAAACCTTTGTAGTTATGAATACTCAACGGATGATGCTTGAATATTGGGGGCAGAGTATTGTTGAATTATAAAGCAATAGATGAAATGAAAAGCGATTGTTATTGAGTGTCGTGATTGATTTATTAAGCGGACGTTTTTGAAAAATGCGGTAAGCAGAATAGGAGATTCTATAATAGGGTCTTTTGGGTTAACGTTTTAATCGGTTCTTAAATCAAAACAACCGCACGAAGTGACCAGGCCTGGTCACTTCGTGCGGTTGTTTTGTGGGTTATAGAGTGGTCTAGTGTTTAAGGAATAGGCGTTTTCATTATCCTCATTCTTTGCATAACCATATTTAGCCGTTATTCTGCCTTAACCCTTAGTCTTCCGTTGATTCAGCTCTAATAGATGCTTTAAAACCTGAGACGTTTTCTAAGTCTCCTAGCCAAAGTTCTGAGCTGATAATTTCATATTCCGTCTGCAATTCAGATTTTTTAATGACCGTTACTCGCCAAAGGATACCTTCAGCTTCTTCAAAATCCTGTCCCGCAATTTGCTCATCAAAGAGGCGGTTCATAAGAGAAGAATCCTCTAATCCCTGTGAAATAATGCGAACAAGCGTTGCTTTTGGTGCATTTTCAAGCTGTTGTTGCGCTTGTTCATTCTCAGCATGGATTAGCAGCTGAGTAATAACACCTGTCGGTTTTGTAAAGATGCCATTAAAGGCTTCTCTTAATAAACCGTAGGCATTGAATAGTTTTTCATGGAACTGTGGGTCTGCAAATTCTTCCCATAGTCTGTCATTCGACATTTGACTGGCTATTTGGTCAATTTTTCCAGACGTTACGATTTCACCAAATAGGTGGGTTAGAACAATATTAGCGGCTTCTTCTGGTTCTAGATCGTTAAGCGACATCATACACATTTCTTTTATATCACTATCGGACATACCTACGACATCGTCGTTATCCATTAATTCTAAAATGGCGGTGTAGTCTTGCGTGTTCCATGCCTCTTCAATGCTAGAGACTTTTTTATAATCAATCACTTCAAGATCAAATTTATGTGTCATGAAAACCTCCTGAAAGGTGGCGTGTTTTAAAAAGAGTTATTTATGGTACCTCAGGTAAATCGTTTTAAGTAGCTTAATTACGGCTCTATGTGATTTGTAGTGGGTAATGCGATAATAGCACCATGAATAGTACTACTTTATTTAGCATGGCTCTTGGCCTGCAATCGCCTTGGCAAGTGAATGACATTTCGTTTTCTGATGATGGAAGCACTCGCAAAGAGCTTCACCTACATATCGGTTTTGACCGAGGCTCACGTTTTCCAGATGAGACCGGTGTCGCCTGTCCAGTGCATGACACCGTGACACGTGAGTGGCAGCATTTAAACTTCTTTGAGCACCATTGTTTTTTGCATTGTGCTGTGCCGAGGATAAAAACAACCGATGGCAAACGGTAATTGTCAAGATAGTTGTCGCCTAAAAGTGATTTATGCCGCCTCACATTTATTCGATTCAGTGGTCGCATTTCCAGGATTCAGTTTAACCTCCTTTTCATGCTCCCAATTCTTAATCTTACCCGTCCAGCGACATGGGTTTTGTTCTTTAGCTTTAGTATAAACCTCTGTTCGTTTTAACAATATTTCAATATCTAACCCCTGGTGTCGTTGTGCAGGGGTCACGAACTTAATACTGCTGTGGCGGTGCTCTTCGTTATACCACTTCGTAAAGCCTGCGACCCATTCTCGAGCACTGACAATGCCCTGAAAAGCCTTTTCGGGATACTCTGAACGATACTTTAGGGTTCTAAATAGTGATTCTGAGTAGGGGTTGTCATTACTCACTGATGGGCGGCTAAATGATGGAACTACGCCAAGCTCTTGAAGCGTTGCCAACATGGTTGCTCCTKTCATCGGACTTCCATTA
>VCMI01000149.1 GCA_006222135.1 Thiomicrorhabdus sp.
GGTTGATCGAACATCTAGAATCGCTCGCTTCATTAAAGTTAACACGAGAAAGTCAGACATCGTTAGCGCTGTCATCATTGAGCAATTACGAGCTTTAAACAGGCCTGTTCATTCATTAACTTCAGATAATGGCAAAGAGTTTTCACAATACCAAACGATGGCAAAAGAGCTTGGGACAGATTTTTATTTTGCCCACCCTTACTCTTCTTGGGAGCGTGGAACCAATGAAAATACCAATGGATTGTTAAGACGATTCTTTCCAAAAGGAACAGACTTCGATAAAGTAACTCAGGAAGAAATTGATTGGGTTGTTGATAAGCTCAACAATCGCCCAAGAAAGTGTTTAGGATTCAGAACACCTAATGAGGTGTTCTGGGAAATTAAAACTGTTGCACTTACGACTTGAATGTATCATGCTATAAAAAAGCCTGTTTAATCACTTACGATTAAATAGGCTTGAGTCGTGATTATAATGGTTTAACCAGGCCTGGTCATTTTGGTTTTGAAGGTGCTCAATGGGAAGAGTCTAGGGCATCTAGAATCGATTGAGCCTTATGTATGGGTAAAAAGCACCATGGAAAATTTGCAGTTAATAAACCATTTTTATTGAGCGCTAAGAGCCATAGGCCAGAAGTGCTTTTGGGGTAAAAAATATCGGTGCTTTTTACTATGTCACTTCTAACCGGTAATTGGATCGTGACTAATGATTGAATGGGATTGCCTTTGTGAATTTTTGAAATTTTTAGGAGACCCAGGTCGATGGGCCGGTCATTAAATTGGGTTGAAAAAATATCAATTAATTCTGCTTCAATGATTAGCGCGGATGATTCAATGACTTGAGCTTGCGTGGGTTTTGCCCAGCTAGCATGTAAGGTTGTGAACGGTAGAAGGCAAAGAAGCCCTATGATTAAGGGCTGTTTAAGATTTACGATAATTTTCACTTATGATGCTTGTCCTAGTCGACGTTTTTTACTAACACCTAGTAGCATTGTCAAACCCAGCAGAAATAGTAAATAGGTTGAAGGTTCTGGTACGGCTGTTACGCCGTATAAATATTGAATGCCATCTATATCATCTTGTAGCAAGCCATCGGATTTAGCATAGTAGGTGTTCATAATTGATATATTATTCCCATCAATTGTATCATCTTCATGTAAAAGACCTAAAGCGTGGCCGACTTCATGTAAGGCTACCGTAAATAAATCAAATTCCCCACTTGGCGTTGTATCGGCAATTGACCAAGCATCATTTGTGTCGAAGAAAATACCTCCAGAATAGAGTTTACTATAAGCCAATTGGACAGAGTCATTGGTTTCTGTATATTTGATTGTTCCAACGGAAGCGTAAGCTAAAGTACCATATTTATTATCAATGTCTTCAGTACCAAAAACGATATCTGCATCACTGGCAGAATAGTTAAAGCTTAGGTCAGCAACTGATGACCAAGTATCAAAAGCTGAAATGAGGATGTTTTCATAACCGCTCGGCATTAAACTTGCAAGATCAACGGTATTGAAACTGTATGAAATGGTTGCACCACTGCCAAGCGGGCTATCACTTTCTCCTCACTTAACTATTTCTTCTGTTGGAGCCGCCGTTGGCCAGTTTGCAGGAAAAGTAGTTTCTTTAACAACATAGGCGTTGGCAGTACTTGCAAAAGCAAGAAGAAACAAACTTGTGAGTAGTTTCATAATGTTAAATCCCGATTAATTAAATAATTTTATCGGGCTATTCTACTTATTTATTAGAAAGGATTCTTGAATTCGCTATTAATGATTTTTATAGGTTGATTAAATCTGAGAATAAAAATAGTGGATGGATGTTTACGGGGCGAGAATTATTTTTAATTTTTCTAGCAAAAAATCCCCATTCAAGGGACTTGAAGAGTTTTACTTTTATTTTAACCAGGCCTGGTTACTTTGGTCTAGCCTGGCTTTAGAGCGTTAACTAGAACTTAAAGCCTTTCAATAAAGTGTCTTTAAGTTGCTCTTCAATTTTCTTTTTAGTCTCTTCAATGACTTCGTCTTTTTTCTTCTCAATTTCAGCCGTGGCTTTTTGCTCTAGTAAAGAGGCCAAGTCCAATGAAACGCTTGGGCTGGTCCAGGCACCTTTCAGTTTGACGGGAATTGTTAGGCCATTAAGTTCCTTAAGGTCTTCACCGCCTTGACCTTTATCAGAAGCGACTATTTTGGCTTTCACCAGATAGTTTAAAGATTCTTTGGGCAGGTCAACCGTTCCTGAACCGGTGATGCGCATGAATGGCGCTTGTGCAAGCAGCTTAGTGGTCGTGACAATGCCTTTTTTAATGCTGACTTGAGCAATGAGTGAGCTAAAGTCGGTTTGTAAATCACCATCCGCGACAGGTGCCGTGGTACCACTTATTTTAGCTTTAGCTTCACGAATTGATTGCGCCAGGTTGAAGCCTTTGATGGCACCATCTTCTAAGTTGGCGGCCGCGGTGCCATTCAAGTTTTGCTTGAAATGCGAGAGACGACTCCCTGCGGTTGTGATATTGGCATTAACGGCGCCAGTACCACTCATTTGCTCTTTACCCGTAAAGGCCAATAAGACATCCCCGATAGGAACATTTTTAGCATCGGTTTTAAAACTGTATTGTGGCGTCTTGCCACTGACATCTAAACCGGCTTGAGCATTGATACGGGTTTTGAAAATATCAGCACGAATTGGATTGGCGTTGATTTTCCCTTTATGGCCTTTGACCGTTAAGACGATATTTTTAGGTTGGAGTTTATCAAAGGTAACCGCTCCGGCTTTAAAGGTTCCATTGATGGTTAATTTACGCAATAACTCAGTCGGTAGAGGGATATCGGTCTCGGCGACGGGTGCTGTACTTTCAGGTTCTGCAACAGCTTTTTTTATGGGCAAATAACGATTCAGATCAATTTTAGTTAAGGCCAGATCATAATTAATATTTGGCGCGTCGAATTGACTGACCGAAGCATTACCTGTTAATAAACTGTCATCTAATGTGACTTTAAGTTGCTTAACGCTCACGGCTTGTGTCTTGGCATTAAAGTGCACACCTAAAGAAGCTGCGAATTTTGTCAATGTTTTGGCATCGGCCATGTCAGGTAAGCTTACCTTCAACTGCTTTAAAAGGGCACGTAGATTCGTTTCAGCTATATCCAGCTTGGCATCGACCAGGGCATCGGTCGTAATTTGCGTGGCCTTAACAGAACCCTTGGCCACAATATTCATGGCACTCAAAGAGAGTTGGTCTAAGTTGGCTGTTTGAGCCGTTAAATCGATAGACGGTTGAGTTGATAGATTGAGTTGTACTTTGCCACTCGGTAGTGAATCGCCTGTTACAGAAGTATTTGCAGTCAATTGCTGTGCTTTAAATTGTTGCGCTTTTAAATCACCGGTAAAGTCTTTAATATTCAACTCACCTTGAATGGTCTTCATTGGGAACTCTTTACCTCCAATCACATCATAAGCCAGTGTTAGGCTAGGAAGTGACAGTTGGTTTTTTTCCATGGCTAAATTAAGGGTAGGGATGGTTAGCTCTACGGTTGCTTTCTCGACAGGAATGCCAGACCCTTGCGTAGAGTTTGTAAGAGTCAGGTTACGTAATGCATATCGACCATCTTTTTCAAGTTTGGCTTCAATCGTTAAGTCTAGCTGAGATTTAAGGGCTGGTTTAGCCACCGTCGTTTCCGCAGATAAAGCAATTTGGAAAAATTCACCAAAAGTAATCGCGCTAGTCGATAACTCGGAAAGTTTAAGGTCAATGGTCTGTTGAGTCTGTTGGTCGTTCCAATGAACTTGACCATTTTTGATATCAATCCCACCGAAGTTAAGCGCGGCTAATTTATCTAATGGGTTTACACTCGCCTCGGCTGTTTCTTCGACTTTAATGCCATCTTCTTGCTTGATTAAATCATCCCAGTTACTGATACCTGCAGCATTTTTTTCTAGGTTTAGATTAAGGCCATGTAAGGTCAGGGTGTCTATTTCTAATTGTTGGCTCAGTAAAGGCCAGATAGCGGCACCGACTTGTACTTTATCAACCTTTAAAAACGCTTGATCACTGAATCCCGTGGCATTACTTAAAGAGGTGTTTTCTAAGTTTAGCCCTAAGTGTGGGAAAAAAGAGAGGCTCATGCTTTCAATTTTTAAATCGCGTCCGGTCTCTTTCTTGACCACGTCTGTGATTTCATCACGGTAATCATTTGGATCAACCGTGACGGCAATGACTCCGATGGCAACAATAATAACAGCCAAAAGGCCGGCTATTATTTTTAAGAATAACGATAAAAATTTCATGTAAGTTCTCCAGTAAATCTTACTAAGTATAAGAGTAATAATAACAGATAGTGTGATGGATTTAATGTCTTCAATGGCTTTAAAGCAGATAGTGTCATATTTATGGATTTTGGCATTGAATGAATTTAAACGTAAATAGAGATGAGGAACGTTTTAAGTTAACAAGAGTGTTTAATTTAAAGGGTTTGTAACAGAGCGAGTTAGTCTTGATGTTCATAGAATTTTATTTGGCTTTGTTTAGCGTGATACATCGCTTTATCGGCTTGTTTAAGGATATTTTCGGCATTCATCACTTGTTGCCCACCATAATAGCTAATTCCAATGCTCGCAGAGACTAAATTCAACTGCCCTTGAATGACAATAGCATTTAGTTTTTGGATAATCTTCTGGACAATATTTTGCGTATGTTTTTTGAAATATTAGGTAATAAAATAACAAATTCATCTCCACCAAAGCGAGAGACTAAGTCGGTTTTACGGACACAGTTTACTAACTGCTCGGCCACTTGAATAAGGAGTTTATCTCCGATTTGATGCCCGAATAGATCGTTGATCTGTTTAAAGCCATCTAGGTCTATAAAAAAGAGAGCAAAATCGACTAAGTCTCGGTCACTAGATTTTATTGTTTCTTCTAGGCGCTCTTGAAAGAGCATTTTATTGGGTAGCTGTGTCAAATTGTCGTGGGTAGCAAGGTGCATGAAATGATTCAGTAGGATTTGTTGAGAAGCTTCTTCACTTAAATCACTGATTGCACCAACCATGTATTCTAATTCTTTAGTTTCAGAGAATGACAGGCGTGCTCTCAATCTAAAAGAACGTTCTTTTCGATCATGTTTCAATCTAAAATCACAAGCAAAAGGTGCTGTATTGTTTGCTTGGCTATACTCTTTTATCGTATTTTCAATGGCCTGCCAGTTGTGCGCTTCCATAATAGAAGCAAGCCATCCAAGTATATTCTGATGTTTAACCGGCTGGGATTCAAGGATGTTTTTGCAGTGTTTTGAGATATATCCTGATTTGGTTTTGTAGTTGTAGTCCAAAATACCTTCGTGAGTTGGATTAAGGTTGTTTGAGAAACGCTCTTCACTTAGCTGTTTTTGTCTTTTAGCAGATTGTTGTAGTAGATAAATAATGAGCAGTGTGAAGAGGGTAAGGGTCAGCAGCACAATTGAAAAAGTTTGATAATAAACTTGTGTTTGTTGAAGTTTAAGAATCGTATGGCTACGTTCTGCAATCACGGCATTATCTAAATGTGCGACAGGGGTAAAGAGTTGATATCCATATTCTTCATGACCAAATTGAGCAATGAACTGCTGTGTATTATCATCGATTAAGAATGCCCAAAATAGATTTGCTGAGGCGATATTTACCTGAGGATATTGTTTGGGGTTAACCACAATGGCCATGATGTGATTTTGCATAATAAAATCATCTCGATAAATTGGCACCATATCTGATTCAAACCTGTTTTTGAGATTAAGATAACTTCCCATGTCGGCAAAGGTAAATGCTTCCATTTCATCAGCCTGTTGAAGGGTCTGTTTGACATCGGTATGGGTGTTAATTAAGTACGGCCAATCTAATGGTATATTGTAATGAGACGCAAGAGACTGGATTTTTTGAAAGGTGCCTGAACGCGGGTTAGGCAGAAAGAAGTCACTATTATGCTCAGAGAGTTGTTGCAATACGTCTTTAAGGTTTTTTACGTTAGAGAAATCTAAATCATTATTTTGTGGTCCGATAATGGCAAAATAATTGTACATGATTTCGGCATAATGAAGCGCAGAGCCATCTGTAATAAAAAGCTTTTCACCGGTTGGATAATGACTCAAAATAAAGTCAAATTTACCCTGCTTTGCTTGTTCCATCACATTGAGGGCACCTGTGGTGGTTAACTCAACTCTGACAGAAGGGTTTTGCTTTTCAAAACGTTCGATGAGTACGGACACAATGCCTGAAT
>VCMI01000150.1 GCA_006222135.1 Thiomicrorhabdus sp.
ACACGACGCCTACTTACACCACTGGTATTACACTCAGACAATGGCAGCCCGATGAAAGGCAGTACCTTAAGAGCTAAGCTCGAATCACTTGGGATAGTCAGCTCTTACAGTCGACCAAGAGTCAGCAATGACAATCCTTATGTAGAGTCGTTGTTTAAAACCTTAAAATACTGCCCTCAATGGCCAACTAAAGGGTTTTCAACCTTAGAGAATGCCAGGAAGTGGATGTTGAAGTTCGAACAGTTTTACAACCATGAACATCGCCATAGCGGTATTCGATATGTAACGCCTAGCGAGCGCCATGGGCTAAAAGATGTAGCGCTGCTTGGACAACGTAAAGTGGTGTATGAATTAGCAAAATCAAAGTATCCAGAAAGATGGTCTGGCAGACAGACCAGAAATTGGACACCAGTAGGCGCGGTAAGCTTAAATCCGGATCGGGAAATTGTTCCGGTTCAAGCCGTCGCTTAAAACACGTTTATCGGACAACTACCTTGAAAAACTCCGTAACTTAATAGTATCGTTGCCATATTGACGGCTGATCTCATCACAAGCTAACCACTGTTGAGACGTTAAATGCCCTCCTGGTAAGCGCACACGAATCATGAATGAGTAAGCTGGCTCAAGTTTCTTTGCAATACGAGAATTTCGTACATCTCGGTCATCTTGTAGATAGCTACCGTGGTACTTGATCATCTGAGTATCATCTTCTCGGATTGCGCCCGTTAGAGGGTCAGCAAAACTTTCAACGAGTGAGCCGCGTAAGAAGTTACTGTTGTCTTTTAGAATTTCAATATCACTAGAGTTGTTAGCGAGCTTGTTCAGTGTTTTTGCGATTGGTATTTCGATTTTATTTGTCATTGCTCTGTCCGTGTAATATGTAGTCCACATTCCTGTTTTGTGCCACCTTGGCTTTCCCACCACCAGCGTCCTGCACGCAGATCTTCCTCTGGTTTAATAGCACGTGTACAAGGCTCACATCCTATGCTCGGGTAACCTGTTAAATGCAGCTCGTTAAAAGGGGTTTCGTGTTGATTGATATAGTTCCAAATATCATCCGTTGTCCAGCAAAGTAGAGGGTTAAACTTGATCAAGTCTCGCTCAACATCATATTCAAACAGTTGCATGTTTTGTCTGAAATCAGACTGCGCTTGGCGAATGCCTGTAATCCAAAGTTTTGCCCCCTGTAAGGCTCTATTGAGAGGTTCAACTTTACGGATGTAACAACACTGCTTTCGGTTATCAACGGATTCATAAAACCCGTTTAAACCTACTGTTTCAATGTAGTTATTAACGGTTTCCTCATTTGGGAGGTAGCGTTTAATGTTTTTCTGATACTTATCTTCAGTTCTGCTAATTAAATCAGACGTCTCTTTAAATAAGCGCTGAGTATCTAGGGTGAAGACTTCAATCGATGAGTCACTTTTAAAAATCACATCAGTAATCACTTGATCTTCTAAGCCTAAGCTACTTGAAAAAACCAAACGTTGACCTGGAAATTCATCCTCTAATTTATTAATAGACTCTTCTAAAGTTAGATTTTTAAACAATTTATTAAGTTGTTTAACTTGTAAAGTTTCCATTTTGATCTCCTAATAGATATCACGCTGATAACGTCTTTTTGTTACCAATTCCTGTAAATACTCTTCTGCTTCTTCAGTTGATTTTTGACCCTGTTCAGTAATGACTTCTATAAATGCATTGTGGACATCTTTTGCCATGTGATTGCGGTCGCCACAGACATAGATTGAAGCGCCGTTTTCTAACCATTCAAATAGGGTTTCAGCTTGTTCGACTATACGGTTTTGAACATATATTTTTTCTTCTTGATCGCGCGAGAAAGCAAGGGATATCTTCTCTAAAACCCCCGTTTTAACGTGTTTTTGCCATTCTGTTTGATACAAGAAGTCTGATTTAAAGTGTTGTTCTCCAAAGAATAACCATGTGTTACCCATTAGGCCTTTATCATCACGTTCTTGTAAGAAACTTCTGAAGGGAGCGATACCCGTCCCCGCTCCGACCATGATTATTTTTGCAGTATTATCCGTAGGCAATTTAAAGCTATTATTCGTTTTTATATAAAGAGGAACGCTATCGCCTTCAGTTAACTTAGCAAGCCAGTTGGAGCAAACGCCTTTACGTTCACGCTTTAAGCTTTTGTATGCGACCTGTTTGACCGTTACATGTACTTCATCGTCGACCATGCTTTGGCTTGAGGCTATAGAGTACTGGCGGCTACGCAGAGGGCGTAATAGATCTACAAGTCCTTGAGCAGACAGCGGACTAGGTTTCGCTTGAATAAGATCCAGTAAATCTCCCGATTCGATCAGCTGTTCTATATCTATTTCAGCTAGATCGATAGGAGTCAGAGTAGTAAGCTCTGCATAGGATTCAACCAATTTTCTATTGAGTGAAGTAATATCTAGCTTTGTAACTAAAGCATCTTTTAAAGAGTATTTTTCATCTTTGATTAGAACAGACTCATCAGCAGACAGTTTTGTGGTTTCAATCAATTGATGAACTAATTCAGTATCATTCTCTGGTAGAAGGGCAATAATGTCGCCTGGTAGATAATGGATGCCTGACTCATCAATGCCAATTTCCAAATGCCACACATTTTTATCGGAGAGATCATCGGTTAAGTCGATAATATTGAGCACTTCACCGCTAAAGGGTTGGTTTTCACTCCAGTTTTGAATTGCTGCGTTACCTGTCGTTTTGTTCGTCTCGGACGGAGATTCACTGTCTGAGATAACTGAAGTAATAGCATTAATCCACTGAGTTGCCGTCTCGTCATAATCGATATCTGCATCGACTCTTTCAAGTAGGCGATTAGCACCAAGCGTTTCAAATCTTTCATCAAACTCTATTCCAGTTTGGCAGAAAAGATCATATGTAGAGTCGCCTAAAGAAAATATGGAATAGGATAGGTGACATAGATTTGGTGCCTTATCGCCCATGATCGTCTTGTAGAAAGAAAGTGCTTCATCAGGTGCTTCACCATCACCATAAGTACTGGCAACAATAATGAGGTGCGTCTCTTTCTTTAAGTTTTTTGGGCGGTAATCAAGCATGTTAGTTAAGGTAACTGGGACACTGTTGTTTGCAAGTTGGTCATGTAGTTTTTGTGCTACAGCCGCAGCATTACCCGTTTGCGATGCGTATAAAATTGTTACGTTCGGGAGTTCTTTTGTGGCAATATCTGTCTGAACAGGCCCTGTATTTCCATTTGCTAAACCATAGAAATATCCACTCAGCCAGATAAACTGTTCATTTGTGGCATTTTTCTTAGTGGTCTCAAGTAACTTTTGTTGTGCTTCATTAATAATCATAATCGTTGTCCAGAATTCATCTTCTGATTCAAATTATAAGGACTTATCGTTATTATTAAAAATGATATAAAATGATACTGATATCACTTTATGTGATTAAGAGGGGTGCTATAGAGGAAGAAGGTCTTGAATGATGAGGGTTTAAATAAAGGTGGTTTTTGAGAGTCTTATTGGCTTATAAATAGAAAACCGATTATGACTTGGCGTGACTATATTGGCGGTTGGTTCTGTAAGCGTTTATACCTCAAAATACGACTTGATATATCGGATTTTGAGCAACGGGGTGGTTAGCTTTCTGAATGGTAAGCCACTTGTAGTGTATTTTGTAGTAAAGTCGCGATGGTCATTGGACCAACGCCACCTGGAACAGGCGTAATCCAGCTCGCACGTTCTTTCGCGCTATCAAAGTCTACATCACCACATAAAGTTCCATCATCTAAACGGTTAATACCAACATCGATTACGATTGCACCTTCTTTAATCCATTCACCTTTGACCATATTCGGGATGCCGACACCGACCACCACTAAATCGGCCTCAGAGACTTTATGAGCCAAGTTTTTGGTGGCACTGTGACAAACGGTGATGGTGGCACGTGCGTTTAATAACTCAAGCGCCATGGGTACACCGACAATATTAGAAGCGCCCACGATAACGGCGTTTAAACCGCGTAATGGAATTCCCGTTTTCTCTAACATCGTCATAACACCATGTGGTGTACAAGGCGCCAATTGTAAATTACCCGTGGCTAAGCGACCGACATTATAAGGGTGAAAACCATCAACATCCTTGCAAGGGCTGATACGTTCAATAATCGGCTCAGGGCTGATGTGTTTTGGGACGGGCAGCTGAACAATAATACCGTGAACGGTCTCATCGGCATTCAACTTATCAATCAAAGCCAATAAATCTTCTTGCGTTGTTTCGGTCGGCAAGACCACAGAGACATCATTGAACCCGGCTTTCTCACAAGCAATCTTCTTATTTCTGACATAGACCTCAGAGGCTGGGTCTTCGCCCACCATAATAACGGCCAGGCCTGGTCTTGGCTTGCCAGCCGCAACCTGGAGATCAACTTCTTGTTTAATCGATTCACGTAATTCGGCTGCGATCGCCTTGCCGTCTAAAATTTTTGCAGACATTCTAGTCCCCTAGGTATAAGAGTGGAGTTAAAGAGTGTCACTATAATAACCGATTTTAAAACTTTTTCACTCACAAACCGGCATGTCTTTAAAAGTGAATAATACGCTCCAATAAATAAATTGATTAAATTACATTTAAGAATCAATAGCTTGTTTAAAAGAGCTGATATATAAGGGTTCTACTTTACATTGAGAACGATATAAAGCCACCCTAAAACACAAAATTCTTTATTTTTATTTGTTGACAGGTTGAGGGTGCCTCTATAGAATACGCCACAACATATCGGAGTGTAGCGCAGCTTGGTAGCGCACCTGTTTTGGGTACAGGTGGTCGGGGGTTCAAATCCCTCCACTCCGACCATATTCTTATTAGCTTGCGGATGGAAACAGTTCATCTTCAGGCCAATAGTAAAAAGGTTCGACAAAAAGCGCCCATAGCTCAATTGGATAGAGCATCGCTCTTCTAAGGCGAGGGTTTCAGGTTCGAGTCCTGATGGGCGCACCATTTACTTGTTGTCTATTTTCAAAGTAAATATCTACTATGGCGGGCGTAGCTCAGTTGGTAGAGTCCCGGATTGTGATTCCGGTTGTCGCGGGTTCAAGACCCGTCGCTCGCCCCATTTCTTCTTTGTTTTCAGCCTCTTATTCAATTTCAAATTTATTCATTCAGTTATCAAATTCAAGATATTCTCTTAATTTTTAAATCTGTTCAACTCCAGTTTTTTGCCTCTACGTATTCTATTTTTTCTTAAAATTTTCTCGTGTTTCAACCAGGCCTTTTATGTGCTGGTGACCAAATGGTGACTAACGTTTAAATTTAGACCCTCGCTCTGCACATTAATTTCTAGTCATTATCTTTTGGTATGTGAACCATTAAATCTTCAACTGAACATTTGAAAAACTCACAAAGCTTATCTATATTTTCTGTAGTAGTGCTATGTCCAGGATGATTTAATATTTTGATAAAGTCATCCTGTTTATTCCCGTCTTGTCTGCAACTTCTTTGATCGTTAAATGGCTTTTCTGTTGAAACTCTTTTCAGCAATCATTTCTTTTAATTCATAGATTCAACTAGTAAGTGCAACACCTATAGGAATTGAAAAAGGCCAGTTGATAAGCTACCTTTTAAGTTCCTACACAAAAGAGGTGTTGCCCAATGAGCACATATCATCAACTGACCTTAGAAGAAAGATATCACATTTACGGACTCAAACGTGCCGGATATAGCATTACGACTATCGCAGACGAGTTAAAACGTCATAAATCGACCATTAGCCGTGAACGTCRWACGCAATATTAAATCCCGTGGTTGGCGACCGTTGCTTGCACATACACAAGCCGTCGAAAGACGGTCAAGTAAAGCAAAAAAAAGAATATCTCATGACTGCTGGGAGCTTGTTATTCACTACTTGAAGT
>VCMI01000151.1 GCA_006222135.1 Thiomicrorhabdus sp.
CTTAGACTTTAAGTCTTCTGAAGGGCCGTTAGAGACTATGACGTTGATAGGCAAGGTGTGGAAGAGCTAGCTAATGTTTGAAGCTAACTTGTACTAATTACCCGTGAGGCTTAACTATACAACTCAAAAGTAACTTTTGAGTACGTGACTAAAAGTAAGTTGTGATATACCTTGAGTGTATCGATATATATGACTGTATAACCTATATACAAAGCGATAAGATCTATTGCAAATGAGAGCGGCGCCCTTTAAAAAGCGCCGCTTGAAAAGAACATTAAGAGTTGATGATTTATTGATCTGATTCGACTTTTAGTACCAAATTGCTTGGTGACAATAGCGAGATGGAACCACCTGATCCCATTCCGAACTCAGTAGTGAAACGTCTTAGCGCCGATGGTAGTGTGGGAGTTCCCATGTGAGAGTAGGTCATTGCCAAGCTTATATTCTAAAAACCCGTGTTGCCCTTAGGCTTCGCGGGTTTTTTTTTGCATGTAATTTAAAGATGTAATTTTGGTTGCGTAATATTGTCCCTTTTTATTCTAAAGGAAGCCGAATGTTATTATGTTATGAAATAATAAACGGTCTAATCCATGGTTTTGTGTATAATAGAATTTATTTGACGGAAAAAACAATGTATAGAAAGTATTTTGGCTTAAATAAGCTGCCTTTCAAAACTACACCGGATATTAGTGTTTTTTACAAACATGGGTCTAGGCAAGAAATTCTTGAAGCGCTTGTCTATACGGTTACGCGAGGAGATGGTATTGTTAAGGTCACAGGTGAAGTCGGCTGTGGTAAAACCATGCTGTTACGTTTGCTTGCCAATTCTCTACCTAGCAATTTTTCAATCGTATATATTAATTCTCCTAACTTATCTGCAAAGGATATGATTCTTTATATATGCAGTGAACTTGAAATTAATGTTGATAGTTCTATGCTTAAGTTTACATTGCTTGCAACATTGAAAAACGAACTTGTGAGGCTCCACTCCCTTGGTAAACATGTCGTTATGTTGATAGATGAAGCCCAGTCTATGACGATTGATGTTCTGGAAGAAATTAGACTGTTGAGTAACTTAGAAACGGATGATGATAAGCTTATACAGATTGTTTTGTTTGGTCAGCCAGAATTAGATGTAGCTTTGCAAGATGAAAATATTCGACAATTAAAGAGTCGGATATCGTTCAGCAGAGAGCGTTCAAAATTCTGTGTCAACCTAGGTCGCTAAATATCTAACACCTTGTCGAGTCGGCCTTCAAAGTGAATCGCTAGCTGGGACAAGGCGAGGTTCCAGTTTTGGACGGGCATCGTCCATTTCTTGGACGCATTGAGTATGCCAGCGTACAGCAATTTCATCAAGCTGTTTTCATTTGAAAAACCGCCTTTGGTTTTGGTCAATTTGCGGAACTGACGATGCACCGCCTCAATCGCATTCGTTGTGTAGATGACCTTTCGGATGTAATCAGGATACTTAAAGTAAACACTCAGATTATCCCATTTACGTCGCCAAGAGTTGATGACTATGGGGTATTGTTTGCCCCATTTGTCTTCTAGCGCGTCCAGTGCGGTTTCAGCCGCTTGCTTGTTAGTGGCTTTGTAAATGGGTTTTAAGTCGCACATAAATTCTTTCTTGTTTTTAGATGCGACGTACTTCATTGAGTTACGTATTTGATGAATTACACACAGCTGAACTTCAGTGTCTGGGTAGAGGCTGGCAATGGCTTCTGGAAAGCCTGTCAGACCATCGACACTGGCAATAAGGATATCTTTGACACCCCGATTATGTAAATCGGTCAGCACAGAGAGCCAGTAATTGGCACCTTCGCTTTCAGAGAGATACAAGCCCAACAGTTCTTTTTTGCCTTCAACATTGAGGCCAAGAATGGTGTATACCGCTTTACTGACATAACGGCCTTCGTCTTTCACTTTGTAGTGAATAGCATCGAGCCAAATAAAGGGATAAACCGCTTCTAATGGACGAGATTGCCAGGCTTTGAGTTCAGGGATGAGTTGATCGGTGACGGCACTGATCGTGGCTTCAGAAACCTCAATGCCGTAGAGATCCTCAATATGAGAACGAATGTCACGGTAACTGGTGCCAAGTGCATAGAGTCCAAGGATTTTCTGATCGATTTCCTGCGTGAGTTTGGTCTGATTCTTTTTGACAAGTTGGGGTTCAAAATAGCCTTCACGGTCACGAGGTGTTTCCAGTTCAAACTGACCGACACTAGTTTGGACGGTCTTTTTGGTGTACCCATTTTTGCGATTCGGGGAAGTTTTGTGCTCAAGATGCTGGTCGAGTTCGGCTTTTAAAGCGGCTTCAGTGAGCTGCTTTATTAGAGGTGTCAGAACACCGTCTTTGCCTGTTAAACCGTGACCGGCTTGTAATTGCTCAAGGGCTGTATTGAAATCGAAATTTGTTTTGTTCATGTGTCATTCCTTTTATTTTTAATAATAAATTAATGACACAGATTTTTGAACACTACCATCGATAATTGCTATAATAATGGTTTTATCCCCGTTGAGATGAGAGTTGTCCTCTCAATGTAAACCATAACCGCTTAGTCTGGATGTGCAAATGCTCTGCCAAGTTTTTCCTGAACAATATCAATCTCAGCTGGATGAAAAAACCCAGCGTTTGCAAGATTTGGTCCCCTCTTTACATCACCTCACCGTGTTTGCGTCGGAGCCCAAGAATTATCGGGCACGTGCGGAATTCCGCATTTGGCATGAGGGGGATGACACTAATTACATTATGTTTGACCAGGAAACCAAGCAGAAGGTTAATATAAAACAGTGCCCCATGGCGATTGAGTCGATAGCGGACCTAATGCCAAACTTGATGGCCGAGATTATCGCAGATGAGGTGTTACGTCTGCGACTGTTTCAAGTTTGATTTTTTAGCCACTCTCAGTGGTGAAATGTTGGTGACTTTGATCTATCGACAAGGCATTGAAGGCAACCAGGCCTGGTTAGATTCTGCGAGCCGATTAAAAGCCAACTTGCCGATTACGCATATTATTGGCCGTGCTAGAAAGCAAAAAATCCTCCTAGAGCAAGATTACATCATCGAAAAATTGCAGGTGGATGATCAGGTCTTTATCTACCAACAAATCGAAAACTCCTTTACCCAGCCAAATGCTAAAGTCGCGCAAAAAATGCTCCACTGGGTACGCAAAGTCTCCAAAGGAGCAACGGGCGATTTAATTGAATTGTATTGTGGTAATGGCAATTTTTCGATTGCGCTGTCTGAATTTTATGATCGCGTGTTGGCGACTGAAATTTCAAAAACTTCAGTAAAATCTGCTTTGTTTAATATTGCCGCGAACCAGGTAGTCGTCGTGT
>VCMI01000017.1 GCA_006222135.1 Thiomicrorhabdus sp.
ACACGACGACKAMTCCCTCTTTCAATAATGCGTAAATCTGGTATCTTTGACCCTCGGTCAGTTGGTTATAACTCATTTTGCAATTCTCTTGGTCGGGAAAAGCCTTCGAGTTTAACTCAACTGGCTCTTCCTATTTCCAAATTGCACTTATTATCCGAAACCGCGAATTATTAACTTACTCTAATATGAGATTTACATTATGAACTTATTTAAAAATTATGTTGGTATCAGTCCTAGGACTTGTAGCAACTACACAAGCAAATGCGTTTGAATCTGGTGTTGATTTTAGTGCCGCCTTTACAGCAGATAATAATGTTACTGGGTTTTCATACTCTGTTGATGGTGGCTCAAGCTTTACAGATCTTTTGCCAGAAGTGGATACAGCTGTTGGTAATCTTGCTAATTGGCAAAAATCAAGCGTTCTTGACACTATGAGTATCGCTGATGTATCAAGTTATCAGTTTGTTTGGGATATTCAAAATGACGGCACTGTGAGTCCAGGTAATCCAGTTGCATTCTTGGGTGAGTTTACTTTGGATGGTACAACTTACCTGACAAATGACGTTGTTTGGGATGTTATGTCGTCTGCAACTCAAGGTACTTGGCAGTCAGCGATTCCAAACACAGCGGGCAATCCAGGTTCAGTTGCTTCAAATAACGGCGACAATATCTGGAAAACTGTTGCTGGCATTGATAGTCAAGCTCAGTGGATCTGGGACGGTGCTGCAACTGGTACGGATGACACTATGTCATTTAGAGCCACTGTTTCAGCGGTTCCAGAGCCAAGCACGTATGCATTAATGCTTGCTGGTTTAGGTTTAGTTGGTTTTATGGCACGTCGTCGTAAGAGTGCTTAATCTAAGCGATTAATTGCATCGCCTTTAGCGGTTGTGATGGAAAAGGGTGTGAATTTATTCACACCCTTTTTTTTTCCTACTGTAAAGGGTCTTGGGTATTTGTTTATGTAGTGTTTTAATCAAAATTAGGATTGTACGCACTCCTATAATTGCGTATACTTGGGCACGACACAAGTTTTACTAATAAGATAAAGGTTTGGGTAAGGATGAGAGTTAAAGGTTTGGTTTCAGCGTTGTTTATATCTACTTTATTAGTGGGTTGTGGTGGCGAGAAAGGTGAGCAAAATAAAGAGACTCAAGTCGCAGCCAAAGTGAATGGCGATGAAGTGACTGTTCATCAGCTTAATCAGACGCTACGTCAAATAAGAGTAAAAGTCACGCCAGAAAATCAGGCTGAGATTAAACAAAAAACCTTAGATCATCTTATTAACCAGACGTTAGTGTTGCAAGCCGCCAAGCAAGCCAAGCTAGATCGTAACCCAGAAGTGTTAAGCGCACTTGAGGCCGCTAAGCAGAAGGTGTTAATAGATGCTTATGTTCAGCGTACCTTACAGGGCGTTGGCAAGCCAACAGCGAATGAAATTGAAGCCTTTTACAATGAACGTCCACAAATCTTTGCAGACCGAAAACTATTTGTTTATACCCAGTTAACCATTACGGCAGATAAAGCGACCTTAGAGCCGCTTGTTGAAGAGCTAAAAACGGTTAAGACTTTAGAAGAGCTTTTGCCAATATTGCAAAAGAAAGGACTTAAGTATAAGCAAATGATCGAAGCTAAGGCTTCTGAAAAGTTAGCGGGCCCATTACTTGCCCCTTTAAATGTTCTCAAGGTGGGGGATATCGGTTATTTAAAAATGTCAGATGGTTTGTTAGTGATTGCATTGCAGCAGGCGGAGCCACAGCCTGTCACGCTTGAACAAGCGACCCCGGCTATTGAACGTGAATTATTTAATAAAAATCAAAAAGAAGCGGCTGAGAAGTTGATCGAGTCTTTGAAAGAGAGTGCCCAGGTTGAATATCTAGGTCAGTTTGCACCGAAACCATAATGCTCTACTTAAAATCGTAAAAGAAGCTGAATTTGTGAAGAAATTTCAATCCATAAGATTATTATTGGGTGCTGCTGTATTGTTACCAGGCCTGGTTCAAGCCGAAAACACCCTGCAACCTTTTGTGTCGATAACAACTGTACAGGATAATAATCTATATCGCCTTGACTCCTCTGTAGACGAAACATCATTACCTTCGACTTTAAGTAAGTCTGATACGATTTATCAAACCGCAGTCGGATTAAATCTGGATTGGACGGTCAGTCGTCAGCAGTTTGTAGTCAATGCGTCTATGACGGATAGTCGTTTTGATAAAAATGAAAATCTCGATAATATGCAACAAAATTTGAATGCTCGATGGAATTGGTTGGTGGGGAGTCATGTCACAGGTCAGCTAGGTGCTTCACATAAGAGCAAGCTTGCAGATTTTGGCAATACAGTGACACTTGACCGCAGTATACAAACGACACAGAATTTGTTTTTAAATTCAAACTGGCGTTTTCATCCAGATTGGCAGGTTGGCTTTGGTTTAGCTGAAAATGAGTTGAACTATGATTCTCAAGAGCAAAAAGTTTTACAACAAGAAGATTCTATTCAATCCGTTAATGTAGATTATTTAGCCAATTCGGGCAGTCGTGTTGGCCTCAAGTTTATCCAGCAAGATTCGAAGCAGCCAAATGCCATTATTCCGGAGTCAGGCAGTTCAACAAGTGAGTTTGAACAACAGTCCATGTTATTAACGACCCTATGGGCGGTGACAGGTAAAAGTAAACTCAACGGTGAAGTTGGCATGGTGAGCCGTCACTACAAAAATCAATCAACAAGTAACTACGATGCGTTAAATTTTAAAGTCGATTACGACTGGGTTGCCACCGGTCAGCTGTTAGTCAATTTAGGCGCTTATCAGCGAGCCACGGATAGTCAGGATGAATTGAGTAGTGCTCGTGAAACAACGGGCGTTAATTTAAGTGCAAATTGGCTTTTTTCCGACAAAGTGACCTTCAACAGTCGTCTCAACCAATCGGTAAGTGATCGATATGTGACGACTGGTCTGGTGACCTCTGATACCGTTAAAGAAATCTATTCAGGCTATAGTCTAGGTGTGAGTTATCAGCCACATCATAATTTTGACATCGGTTTAAATTACGCTAAAAGCCAGCGTGAATCAGAACAATTATTGAGAGATTACGATGCGGATAGCATTACTTTAAGTTTGACCATTACACTTTAAGAGTGCCTGATGGTCAGATGGGTCAAAACAATAAAATATGAATAACAAATTTAAATCGAATTAAAAAACTTGGTGGAAAAAAAGTCTATGAAAAAGTTAATAGTGATACTGTTTTTGATGTTTTCATCCAGCTTAATAGCGGCTGATAATGTATTAAATGACGGAGATTTAGTGCGTATATCCGTTTATGGCAACCCCGACTTAACAACGGAAGTGAAAGTGTCTGCTCAAGGCGATATTAACTTCCCGTTAATTGGTGAAGTGTCAGTAATGGGCTTTACGGCTTCTCAAGCAGAAAAGTTGATTTCCAAGAAGTTGATTGCTGATGGCTTTTTACGCCAGGCACAAGTTAACCTGATTGTGTTGCAGTCAACCGGTCAGCAAGTTTCTGTTCTCGGACAAGTGGCGAAGCCTGGTAAATATTCAATAGAAACCGGCTCTAAAACCTTGTTTGATTTTATTGCGCTTTCAGGCGGAGTTTCAGCACAAGGATCGGATTTTATGACCATTATCCGCATGAGTCAAAATCCGCCACAAAGAATATCGGTGAATATTAAAAAGTTATTTTTGCAGTCTAATACAGATCAAATAAACAGCGCAAATATGCAGATGCAAGCGGATGATATTATCTATGTCCCAGAAGCACCCGTCTTTTATGTTTATGGTGAAGCAAGAACGCCTGGAGTCTTTAGATTTACCCCTGGTATGACATTGGTTCAAGCACTGTCTATGGCAGGAGGGTTATCTGCAAGAGGTACTGAGAATGGTTTGCAAATACAACGCCGTAACCAAGACGGTCAGTTGGTAGAGGTGGAAGCAACTATGTCGACCGTTATCTTCGCAGACGATATTATCACCGTTAAAGAAAGTTTATTCTAAAGGCCTACAATATGAATTTTTACCAGTTGCTTACCATTTTGAATGCTCGAAGAAATGTCGCCTTTTTAGTCTTCTTTTTTACGGTCGTTGTCATTGTCGCCGTGACGCTATTGTTACCGAAAACCTACGTCGCCTCTACCTCTGTGGTCGTCAATACAACCACGTCAGATTCTGTTACAGGCGCCCAAATGTCAGCCCAGGAAACCCCTGGTTACATGGCCACACAAGTGGATATTATTAGCAGTCCTAATGTGGCACTTAAGGTCATCGATAAGCTTAGCTTGTACACGAACCCGGTCTATATCGACTCTTATTACAAAGCCACGGAAGGTAAAATAGAAATACGTGATTGGTTGTCCACAGTGCTTTTAAATGGTTTGTCGGTTGTGCCATCAAAGTCCAGTAGCGTCATTTTCTTATACTATCAATCAACCGATCCTGATTATGCAGCAACCATGGCCAATGCTTTTGCAGAAGCCTATATTGAAACCAATTTAGAATTAAAGATTGAACCTTCTAAACGAACGGCAACTTGGTTTAAGAAGCAGGTTGCTGAGATGAGACAGAATCTGGTTAATGCACAACAAGCACTCTCAGCGTATCAAAAAGAAAAGTTATTGTCTCTATTGATGAACGTGCAGATGTTGAAAGTAGTCGTTTAGCGCAGTTATCACAAGATTTAGTGGCCGCTCAATCCCAATTGTTTGACTTGCAATCACAATGGCAATCCATAAATCAGTCGGATTCACGCAACAGTGAACTGTTAAGTGGCCCGATGGTAAGAGACATGAATACAGCTCTAGCCAGAGCAGAAGTGCAATTAGCAGATTTAAAGCAGCGTGTCAGCAAAAACCATCCTGATTATCTCTCGGCCTTATCTGAAGTCAGTGTCTTTAGAGCCAAACTAGAAACAGAACTCTCATTGGCCAAAAATCGTTTACAAAACTCAATGAAAATTGCCGCCCAGCGCGTAGCTGGGTTGGAAGAGGCTATTGCTAAGCAAAAGCAAACCTTGTTAGGCATCAATGAGAGTCGTAATCGATTAGATGTGTTAAGTCGCGATGTTGCCAGTGCAGAGCAAACTTTAAACGCGGCATCACAAAGACTTAGTCAAACGATCTTAGAGGGCGACTTAAGCGAAAGTGATGTGTCTGTCTTAACCAAAGCAACGCGACCTTTAAATCACAGTAAACCAAAATTTATGTTAAATGTTGTCCTGTCAGTTTTCTTAGGTCTAATATTAGCAATCGGTTTTGCCTTGCTTGCTGAATTATTGAATAGACGCGTTCGTACAGTAGATGATTTAAATAATTTAGGCATCCCATTGTTGGGTGAAATTTCCTATTCAAAACAGGTTAAAGGCTAATCAACATGCAAAATACCTCAGCTGAGTTACATACAAACAGTAAAACGATTGGTAGTCTTCTTTTAGAAGCGGGAAAAATCAGAGCAGAAGATGCAGATCGTATTATCAAAGCCCAAAAACAGTATGATTTGAAGTTTGGAGATGCGGCCGTTAAGTTAGGCCTTATTACTCAGGAAGACATTAAACATGTCGTCTCGCAGCAATTTGATTACGAGAGTCTTTCGAGTGACGATCATTCAATTGATAAAAGTGTGATTGCTGCATTCCAATCATTTGGTAATAATGTCGAAGCCCTAAGGGGGCTCAGAAGTCAGCTCTCCTTAAGGTGGTTTACCGATAACAAGTTGCTCGTCATTGCGCCCGTTCAAAAAGCGGAAGGCGCAAGTTATATTGCGGCAAACCTAGCGGTGCTTTTTTCGCAATTAGGTCAAAAAACGTTATTAATCGATGCCAATATGCGTCATCCGAGCCAGTCAAAACTCTTTAAGTTAAAGAATAAGTCTGGTTTGTCTGATGTGTTAGCAGATAGAGTCGGTTTGGAAGTGATTGAAACACACTCTAAATTAACCAATTTGTCTCTTATGTCTTCTGGAACCATTCCCCCAAACCCGTTAGAGTTGTTAGGTAAAGCTAAAATTAAAAGCGTACTGGATCAACTTAAAAGCCAGTATGATGTTATATTATTAGATACGCCTGCTATATTAGAACATTGTGATGCACAAACCTTATCGGCTGTCTGTCACGGCACCATGTTGGTGGCAAAGAGGGATTCAACCTTAGTGTCGGCCATTGAAAGAGCCAAGCAATCCATTATTGTAGCCGGAGCCGAACCTGTTGGTATTGTGCTTAACGACTTTAAGTGAGATTGGATATGGACGGTTTAGAGGTCAATAAAAACAAACAGTTATTGATTTGGCTTCCGCTTATCGCGGGATTGATATCCTTATTCACACCCACCTATATTGAACTTTACAATATCTTTTGGTCTAAAGACGAGCAGGCTCATGGCCCGTTAGTCTTGATGATTGCCTTATTCCTTTTTTGGCAAAAGAAAGGTTTTTTACTACAAAGTGATGAGTCTAAAGACACTTCGGTTATCGGCTGGTCACTGCTTTTTGCCTCACTCAGTATCTATATTTTGGCTAAGTGGCAATACATCCTAGTCGCTGAAGTCGCCATCCAAATTCCAATCGTCATTGCACTAATCTTAATAACCTCTGGCTATTCTGTCTTAAGGCGATTGTGGTTCCCGTTATTCTTCCTTCTGTTTATAGTCCCACTCCCTGGGAGTGTGGTCGATGCCATTACCTTGCCCATGAAAATTGCCGTTTCTAATGTGGTTGAGGCCGTACTCTATTATTTTGATTATCCCATTGCGCGGGATGGTGTCATCCTGCAAATAGGCTATTACAAATTATTAGTGGCAGACGCTTGTGCCGGGTTGCACACCGTTTTCTCTTTAGAAGCGATGGGCTTGCTTTATTTGCACCTGGTAAAAAGAGGGTCGTTTATACGCAATGTCTCTCTAGCAATCTTAATTATTCCTATTTCCTTTGTAGCCAATGTCATTCGGGTTATCGCCTTGGTACTCATTACTTACTATTATGGAGATGAAGTCGGACAAGGGTTTTTACATGAATTTGCAGGCTTTGTTTTATACGGCACAGCGCTGATTTTTATTATCTCCATTGATATCTTCTTGCAAAAAATTGAACTTAAAATAGCCCGAAAAAAAGCCAATAAACAGAGTTCAGCAGGAGCAAAAGAATGACCCTTATTAAAAGTCTCTCTATTTTCGCACTGCTCATTGGCACTTTGGCTTTTTCAGAATTTATCCGACCTGTACCTAATGCAATAGACAATCCCCATATGCCAAATTTAGAATCGGTTATCCCTGTTTCAGCTGGTGGTTGGCAGAGTGTAAATAAAGATTATGCGCAAATTGTTGACACCAAGATGGAAAAATCACTCGATGCCATCTATTCACAAACCCTAACTCGTGTCTATGTCGATCATCAGCAACACCAGGTAATCTTATCTCTTGCCTATGGCCCCAATCAAACGGAACCTCTTCGAGTCCATAAACCGGAGGTTTGTTATCCAGCTCAAGGTTTTAATATAGAAAGCAACGAAGTAGGGCAGCTTAAAGTAGGCGATCAAACAATCCCGGTCAAGTTTTTAAAAGGGGTCAGTTCTGACCAAATAGAGTTTGTAACGTATTGGATCGTTGTCGGCGGTGTAGCCGTTGCTACAGATCTGGATTTTAAATTGCAACAGTTTAAATTTTCCTTAAAAGGTAAAATTCCAGACGGTCTACTGTTTAGAGTTTCAAGCCATGGACAAAATGCAAAAGCTGAATATCAAAAACAGAAAGACTTTGTGAATGATTTAATGAAAGCTGTCGATTCAGGAACTAGAAATTTTCTACTCGGTGAAGTTATTCATTAGATTTTATAAGTACTTTTTATATCCGACTGTTTATTGAGTTATTTACGGTGTCTTTGGGTAAATTTACCACAAAATTAGGATATTCTAATATATAATGCTTTTTAAGTAGAGTATTAAAATTTTATTAATAACAAGAATAATAACGATAAAGGTATTACATGAAAATCGCAGTCGCCGGAACCGGATATGTTGGTCTATCCCTTGCCGTATTATTAGCCCGTCATCACCAAGTGGTTGCGGTTGATATTATCCCCGAAAAAATCGCGTTACTAAACCAAAAGAAGTCACCGATCGCCGACGTAGAAATTGAAGATTTTCTAGCTAATAAGACCTTAGACTTTACAGCAACCCTCGATAAAAACCACGCTTATGAAAATGCTGAATATGTCATTATCGCCACACCGACTGATTACGATACCGCCACCAATACTTTCAATACCAATTCAGTCGAAGCCGTCATCACTGATGTACTGGCCGTAAATCCGAATGCGATTATGATTATCAAGTCGACCATACCAGTAGGTTATACCGATCAGGTCAAAGCCAAGTTTGATTGCCCCAATATTTTATTTTCTCCTGAGTTCTTAAGGGAAGGTAAGGCGCTACATGATAATCTGTATCCATCGCGTATTGTTGTGGGTGAAGTCTCAGAACGCGCCCAAATATTTGCCGATCTATTAGTCGAAGGCGCGTATAAGCCAGCTGATGAAATTTCAGTACTATTTATCAATAGTACCGAAGCCGAAGCGGTTAAATTGTTCTCAAACACCTATTTAGCGATGCGCGTTTCTTACTTTAATGAACTAGATACTTATTGCGAAAGTCATGGTTTAAGTTCAAAACAAGTCATCGAAGGCGTAGGTTTAGACCCTCGTATTGGTAATCACTACAATAACCCAAGTTTTGGTTACGGTGGTTACTGTTTACCAAAAGACACTAAACAACTGTTAGCGAACTTTCAAGATGTACCAAACAATATCATTCGCGCGATTGTGGATTCGAATACTACGCGTAAAGACTTTATCGCAGAGCAAGTAATTAAAAAATTAGAAGTTAATTCAAAATTAAACACTCAACATTCAAAATTACCAACCGTCGGTATTTATCGCTTAGTCATGAAGCAAGGCTCCGATAATTTCAGAGCCAGTGCGATTCAAGGCATTATGAAACGCCTAAAAGCCAAAGGCATTGAAGTCGTTATTTACGAACCAGAATTAGAAGAGCCTGAGTTCTATCACTCAAAAGTCATTAAAGACTTACAGGCCTTTAAAGCAATAAGTAATGTGATTGTCGCTAACCGCATGATTGATGATTTACAAGATGTATCTGATAAAGTGTATACCCGTGACTTGTTTGGTAAAGATTAAAATCCATGTATAAACATCTACCTTCCCCCGTAAATTTTAGAGAAGACATTAATGGTCTGCGTGCATGGGCTGTTATTGCTGTATTGCTATTCCATTTCACATTGATTGGTTTACCCGGTGGCTTTGTTGGGGTAGATATATTCTTTGTAATCTCTGGTTACCTAATGACAGCAATTGTTGTGAGTAAACTAGAAAAAGGTAGTTTCTCGCTTTTAGGTTTTTACATGGCAAGGGTTAGACGAATCTTACCTGCGTTGTTAGTCGTGATTGCTGCCTTGTTGGTTTTAGGTTGGTTTTGGTTGCCGACACCAGATTATCAAGAACTAGGCAAACAGTCAGCTTATTCCTTAGCGTTTCTTTCCAATATTGGCTATTGGAAATCAGCAGGGTATTTTGATGGTGCTGCACATGAAAAATGGTTACTGCATACTTGGTCATTAGCCGTTGAAGCACAATTTTATGTACTCTATCCTGCTTTTATTGCAGTCTTATGGCGTTATTGGCCTAGGATTAAAGTGATCACGATTGCCTTGATCGTTTTGTTTGTTTTATCTTTTGTACTGAATATTGCGTTAGTTGAGTTCAAGCCAACAGCCGCATTTTATCTTCTACCAACACGGGGTTGGGAGTTGGCAGCAGGCGGTCTTGTTTATTTACTCGCGCGTCAACTGGTTTTAAGTAAAGCAAATACAAATCTGATTTTTTGGTTAGGTTGGATACTCGTCTTTTCAAGCCTAGCATTTATTACACAAGACTTAGCTTGGCCTGGTTATTGGGCGCTATTCCCCGTGCTAGGCGCAAGTTTGATCCTCTTTGCAAATAATCAAGATTGTAAGTTAACGAATAACGCTATCGCACAATGGCTGGGTGATCGCTCTTACTCGCTGTACTTATGGCATTGGCCATTAGTCGTGGCACTGTATTTTGCTGCGTTACAATCCGATTGGTTATGGGTTTCTGGGGCGTTTATACTCAGCCTTGTTTTAGCGCACCTTTCGTATCATTTAATTGAAACACCAACGCGTAGTTACTTAACCAAAAAAACACTCAAAAAAGAAGTTTCAATTATTGCATTGGTTGTCATCATAATCGGTATCAGTGCAGTCTTAATCAAGTTCAAAGACTTTGGCAATAGACTACCAATAAATGTGGAAATAGCAGCCAATGGAGCCTTAGATGACAACCCAAGAAAGAGTATTTGTCATGAACAAGCGACCTCTAAAGGCTCACCAAGCTGTAAATATGGAGAGGGTGATATTGGGGCAATACTATTAGGCGATTCTCACGCCAATGCGACTATTGGTGGATTAGCTAAAACCTCTGCTTTATTCTCTAAGAGTGTAATCGAATGGTCTTTGGCACCTTGCCCTCCGATATTCACTGCCAAATACCCACAATGGGAAAAAAACTATTCAACTTATCGTTGTATGGAATTCAATGAATGGGCTTTCAATCAAAATAAGCACTACTCAGAGAACACGCCTATTATTTTACTATCTAGATTGTCATCTTACTTAAGTGGCGGTAACTTCGATGGCATCATTAAGACAAAGCCTAGAGTTTATTTTACAAAAGAATATTCAGATGCAACTGATGTTACTTTTCAAAATGAATTTACTCAGGCGATTATCTCAACAGCCTGTAAATGGTCACAAACTAGACCGACCTATTTAGTTAGGCCTATTCCTGAAATGGCAAACGATGTTTCTAAAACACTTAGTCGCAAGATTCTGTTTAATCGCGGTAACGACGACATCAAGATCCCCTTAAATGAATATCAATTTAGTCACAAACTCGTTTGGCAAGCACAAGATAAAGCCGCTGAGCAATGTGGGGTAAAAATTCTAAATCCGCTTCCATATCTGTGTGACAATAAATATTGCTATGGTTCTAAAAATGGTCATTCTCTTTACTACGATGATGACCATCTAAATGAATATGGCAACACCTTGCTTATTCCAATGTTTGAAGAAGTCTTTAAATAAAACAACCAGGCCTGGTCAATTCCAGAATAAGAAATATCACCCTTTAAAGAAGTTGCTGTGTGAAAGCCAAAGTCCGTCAAATAACCCAAAGTAAATTTGTACGTAATGTTGCCATTGTTGCGACCGGGACGGCGGGTGCGCAAGCGATTACTATGGCATTTGCCCCCTTTATTACTCGACTCTATGGTCCAGAAGCCTTTGGCTTGTTAGGCGTATTTATGGCTTTAGTGCTGATGACGGCCCCCATAGCGGCATTGACCTATCCGATTGCAATCGTTTTGCCCAAAGAAGATTCTGATGCCAAAGGCCTTGCTTGGTTGTCGTTTTATATTGCATTAGGCATGAGTAGTTTTATTGCCATTATTTTTTTTTTCTGGGGTGATGGGTTTCTAACCCTAATAGGTTCTCAATCAATTCTGCCGTATGTGATGTTATTACCATTAAGTATGTTTTTTGCGGCGATGTTGCAAATTGCTGAACAATGGTTAATCCGAAAAAAACACTTCAAAATAACGGCAAAAGTCGCAGTTTATAAGTCATTTATCGTTGGAAGCTTACAAACTGGCGTGGGCCTAATTAAACCTATCGGTGCCGTTCTGATTATCGTTGCAACCCTGGGTAGCATACTGCAAGCGGTCATGCTTTTTATTGGAACTAAAAATGCAAATACCAAAGAGAAAGTCTCACTCAATGTAACGGAACGTGGCCGTCAAATTGGGGCAAATAAAGATTATAAGCAATTAGCATCTACCCATAGAGACTTTCCTCTTTATCGCTCTCCACAAGTGTTTATTAATGCCATTTCGTTGAGTTTGCCTGTTTTAATGTTAGCAAGCTTTTTTGGGCCCGCAGCCGCAGGGTTTTATACCATCGCTATGAGTGTTTTAGGTGTTCCCTCAATACTTTTAGGCAAAAGTGTGGGCGATGTCTTTTACCAACGTATTACCGAAGCAACTCATCATGGCGAAAACCTAACCCGTTTACTGCTTAAAGCAACGGGGATGTTAGCTCTCATTGGCTTTGTCCCTTTTGCAATTGTTATGGTGTTTGGTCCCTGGTTGTTTGGCTTTGTATTTGGTGATGAATGGCATATAGCAGGTGAATACGCACAATGGCTGGCTTTATGGCTATTTATTTCATTAACGGCACGCCCAACCATAGCTGCGCTACCCGCTTTGAAACTACAAGGTTTATTCTTGATTTATGAAATAGTGGGTGCATCCATGAGATTAAGTGCGCTTGTAATAGGTTTTAAGCTTTATGACGATGCCATTGTTGCCATAGCTATATTTAGTATTTCAGGTGCTTTTTTGAATTTGACTATTATTCTCATAAGCTTATATAAAAGCAGATTATTTAAACGTGAAGAAACAAAATATGATTAATCAATATATTGTAAATAGTGTGCCTTTAACACTGGCATCAGATTTAGCCGGTGAATTTCCACTATATTTATACTTAGCAATTGACAAGCAAACGTTATTCTATTCAGAGTCGATTACTGAACTCTTAAATGAACAACGAATACCCAAGCCTTTAAAGGTTTCGGCCGAAGGCTTATCTTTTTTGTTACAAAGTGGTGTTGTGCCGCCGCCTAAAACAGCTTATGAGAATGTCTTTATTTTGGGTATTGGAGATTCTGTCGAAATAACGTCAAATAACGGTTGTGTAATACTAACCTTTAAACATGATTTTCCGTTTTTAAACGCTAACCGCTTGTCACCCGCTGAAATGCAACCTGATGAAGATTTGATTTTAAAAATGATTGCAGAGGCGACCATTGAACGAATTGATGATACTAAACCAACGTACTTGTTTCACAGCGCAGGTAAAGACAGTAACACAATTGCTTTGGCATTGGCTGAAGCGGGTTTGCAAGACAAAGTTACGTTAATTACACATCAGTCAAAAGGTGATTCAGATGAAAGTCATATAAGTAAAGAAATTGCTGATCGACTTGGATTTAAACATGAAATTTTACACGAATCAATTGACCTAAACAGTGCACATAAACAAGAGATTGAAGCCTATTTTGAATCAGCACCTTTTCCGGTAACGGATAATGCAACTTTGGCCTATCCTCTATACTTAGCACAAAAACCAGAATTAAAAAATGCCAATATAATCGATGGCAGTGGTAATGATGTTTATATCGGCCATATACCAAGTTCAACCGAATTTAAAAGGCAAAAGTTTTCTGCTTATTTCTCAAAACTTAGACCATTAACCAAATATGCGCAGTCAGAAAGCTTTTTACATATACTTGGAAGAGCTCGTTCAGAATGGGTCGGTTTATCAGGTATTTCGTATGCGGATACAAAAAAATACTAAATACAGCTTATGACACCAGTAATTATTGGTATGCAAAAGATCACAAGAATATCCATTTTGATTATTTAGATCATCGTGGTGATATTAGAGGTTGCATGATAGACACTGAAACCTTTCAAAGGAAAGCTCGAAATTTTGCCGATACCACTACGTCGAACCTTATTTTGCCGTTCACTAATGAAGCTGTAGCAAGCTATTTTGCTCAAATGCCAGAAACTTATTTATTTGATAGAAAATTACTCAAAAATAAATTAATTCTCCGTAAAATTCTCAAGGAACGCATTGAATTGGATTCTGACAAGCTTGGTAAGCTTGGCTATACCTTTGATTTTATAGGAATTATTAAAAATAATTGGGAGTTTATTTCTCATGAAATTTTAAGTTGTGTTTTTTGGACACCCGAAGAGATAGATATATTAGT
>VCMI01000152.1 GCA_006222135.1 Thiomicrorhabdus sp.
TTCAGAGTGATGGCTGAAACCCTAAAATGAGCGGATTAAATCGCTGGTTTTAGGCCGTTGACACAATCTTTGCCAATACATCACAGAGCACTTTATTTTCAGCATCGGTGCCAATAGTAATGCGAAGATATTGGTCAATGCGTGGCTTATTGAAATAGCGCACAATAATGGATTTTTCACGTAAGGCCAAAGCCAGTTTTTCGGCCGAAAAATCAGGGTGCGTTGTGAAGATAAAGTTAGCCGCAGAAGGAATGACCTTAAAACCGAGTTGTTGCAGGGTGGTTATCAACTGCTCACGCGTGGCAATAATCTTTTGACACGTGTCTACAAAGTAGTCTTGGTCTTCAAAAGCCGCTTTAGCACCATAGATAGCTAAACGATCTAATGGATAGGAGTTAAAGCTGTTTTTAACGCGCTCTAAGGCTTCAATCAGTGGTGCTTGGCCAATGGCGAGGCCAACCCTAATTCCAGCTAGTGAGCGCGATTTAGAAAGGGTTTGTGTGACCAGTAGGTTGGGATAGTGATTGACTAAGCTGATGGCGGTTTCTCCGCCAAAATCAATATAGGCTTCATCCACTAATACCAAACTATTTGGATGGTTTTGTAACAGGGTTTCAATCGCATTCAGTGGTAATAAACGTCCTGTAGGTGCATTTGGATTAGGGAATATAATCGCCCCGCACTCCACCGGATAATCTTTTATATCAATTTCAAAGGCTTCGGTCAATGGAATGGTTTGGTACTCAATGTCATAGAGACCGCAGTACACAGGATAAAAACTATAGGTAATATCAGGGAAAAGTAGCGGTTTATTCTGTTTTAAAAGCGCTTGAAAGGCATGAGCCAACACTTCATCAGAGCCATTGCCGACAAACACCTGATTTGTCTCTACACGGTAATAATCAGCAATCGTCATTTTTAATATTTCAGCGTTGGGATCCGGGTAGAGTTTTAAGCTTTCCCCTGTCTCATCTCTAATCGCTTGCAGGGCTTTAGGCGAAGGCGGATAGGGATTCTCGTTGGTATTAAGCTTAATTAAGTTGTCCACTTTAGGCTGTTCCCCTGGAATATAAGGGGTTAAGGTGTGAACAAGTTGACTCCAGAATTGGCTCATAGGTGAATCCGTCTATTGAATGATGATAAAGTTTGGGCTGTGGTCTACATTTGAAACAGCCTATAACGAGTTCGAAGTGAAAACGAAGTCGTTACGGTTAATTTAATTCACATTTTACCGTAAAATGACCAGGCCTGGTGAGTTTGCAGACCCATTGCAGATGTTTAATAGGCTCCCGTTTAGGACGCTATTTTAGCGAGTATTTAAGTAAAGGAATAGAAAATGGCGTATACGGAAATTGCAATCGGCGTTTTAAAACGAGGTAACACAGTCTGTTTGAGTTTGAGGCAATCCTCGCAAAGCTTTGCGGGGCTTTGGGAGTTTCCAGGAGGCAAGGTTGAAGCAGGAGAGTCGATTGAAAATGCCCTTAAGCGTGAGTTTTTAGAAGAGTTAGCGGTAGAGACTTCTGATTGGAAGCCTCTAATAACTATTCCTTGGCGCTATCCTACCGTTGCCGTGCGCTTAAATGTTTACATCACTGAAACGTTTGAGGGGGAACCTCATGGCAATGAGGGACAAAAAGTGGCTTGGACTTCTATTACGGAATTGGCCAATATGTCGTTCCCAGAAGCGAATAAGGGGATTATCATGGCATTGTTGTTAGCCGATAAACTGATGATTTCAGGTGGTTTTGAAAATCAAGAGGATGCATTGCAACGCTTGCAGATTGCGCTCGATAACGGTATTCGTCTCTGTCAGTTACGCGCAAAAAATTTAACGGAAGACGAATTCGTATCCTTAGCCGCAAAAGCGATTAAATTAGGTCATGACTACCAGGCTAAAATTTTATTGAATGGACGCCCGGAATTATTAGAGTTACTGCCCGATGCAGATGGAGTTCAACTCGCATCAAATGTGATTTTTGATTATCAAACACGACCGATTGCTAAAAATAAGTTGCTTGGGATATCAACGCATACGTCTGAAGAGGTCGAACAGGCATTGAAACTTGAGTCTGATTTTATCCTTCTTTCGCCAGTCAAAGAAACATCCTCACACCCAGGCGTACCTGGAATAGGCTGGCAAAAGTTTGCCGATGCAGTTAAAGCCGTGCCAATTCCTGTGTTTGCTTTAGGGGGAATGAAACCTGAAGATTTAGAGCAAGCCAAAAAATCTGGTGCACAGGGTGTTGCAGCGATTTCGGGGTTTTGGCCTAATTAGTGCGATTTAATTACGCAGAAAATATTAACCACGAAGTCACGAAGGCACGAAGATATTGAAGGCTTGTAGATGATGTGTAAATTGGTTTGACCCTGCGCTCACATGGTTTTGTAAAGCCGCAGGACATGCCCTGCGCTCACATGGTTTTGTAAAGTCGCAGGACATGCCAGGCCTGGTTGAACTTGTTTATCCGATTTTTATATTGAAAACAATTAGCCATTCAATTCTGCTTGATCACGATCTTGGCTTAAATTAGAGTTAATGAACTCACCAGGCCTGGTCATTTTCACCTTCGTGTCTTCGTGTCTTCGTGGTTCAACTCTTTTTTATCTGAAATAAACTCTCGCATAATTTGTTGTACCTGGAGCTTAAGTTTCTCAAGATTGCCATCATTCGTTATGATGCGATCGGCAAGCGCTAAACGTTGTTCTCGGCTGGCTTGCTGTGCAATGATTTTTTTAATTTGTATGGCTGAGCTATGGTCTCTCTGGCAAGCACGTTCGATCTGTTGTTCTTGCGGAGTATCAATGACCCAGATCTCATCAATGTATTCTGGTTTATGGCCCTCTTTTTGAATGCCTTCTACGAGGAGGGGAATTGCCACGAGTAAGAAGGGGGTAGGCTTGTGGTTTTGAGTTCTCTCCACTAACTCTGCTATTTGGCGTTCTGTTGCGGATTGAATAAGAGGGTGCAGAATAGTTTCTAACTGTGATTTGGCTTCAGGGTCATTGAAAATCAGCTCTCGCAGGTTACCGCGGTTAAGTGTGCCGTCCTCTTCTAATATCGATTGTCCAAAGACACTGCAAATCTTTTGTAACCCTATTGAATTTGGAATGACGGCTTGTCGTGCCAGTAAGTCGCTATCAATTGTAGGAATGTTGTAGTCTGCAAACAGTTGGCTAACGGTGCTTTTTCCGGAACCTATTCCACCCGTTAAGCCAATGATTTTAGGCCTGCTTGGGTGTGGTTTTTGTCGCTGAGATTGAATGAGTCGATTAGTCATAGTTCGACTGCGTTGGCATAAGCGGTTCAATATTGGGTTTGCCGAGCAGGTACCCTTGGAGATGAGTTGCACCTGCTTGTTTTGCTTTATCGTACATCTCTTGATTTTCAATGCCCTCCATAACCAGTTCATAACCTGAGCGTAAAACCATCTCTACCGTTGACAGAATAATGTTTTGTGTTTTTTCGTCTGATTTCAAAGCGAGGGTCATCGTCATATCAAATTTAATGATATCTACCGGCATATGCGCCAAATATCGAATAGAAGAGTAACCGCTACCAAAATCATCTAAAGCAATTAGAAAGCCTTTTTGTCTGAGCTGGTTGAGAGCTTCTTGAGCATATTCCATGTGATCTATTAGAATATTTTCGGTGACTTCAATGACTAATTTGTACTCTGTCAAATAAGGGATAAATCCATCAAATAGTGATATAAAATTAGGTTGTAATAGTGTTTTTCCTGAAATATTAATAGCCACCCCCGTCCCTTTAGGGAGTTTGCCAGTCTCTATGTATTTGAGAATGGATTTAATGATTTGATGATCCATTTCTACTTCAAGTCGACGACGTTCCACCACGGCAAAAATATCATTTGGGAAAATTAATCCAGATTCTTTGTGAATACGAATAAGTGACTCAAAATATACGTCACCGGTTTTTAGAGAAAGTATTGGTTGAAAATACATATTAATATTTTCACCGGTATGAATGGCGTTAACGATGGTACTCACTGTTTCATTGGAGACAATCGTATTCGCCTCAGCTTCAAGTTGTTGGTGGTAGTGCTGAATCTTATTTTGGTGGGATTGCTTGGCTTTGTACATTGCAATGTCAGCTTGTCGAGGCAAGCTGATTATGTCATTTTCAAAATTAACCGAATCACTGGGGATGGCTGTACTGATGCCAACACTGAAAGAAATTTTCTCTTTAATTCCAAGATGGCTGAAGTTGTACTCTTTTAAAGCCGTCAGACATTTTTCCGCAATTTCGAATGTCTGTTCAACGGTTTTATTCTGCAAAATAACAGCAAATTCGTCGCCACCTATGCGGTAGGCTGGGCATTCGATGGGCAGAGCTTGCTGGATAGTTGTGGCAGAAATCCGAATAACATCATCACCAACTTCATGACCGTAGGTGTCGTTTAGGGCTTTAAAGAAATCGCAGTCAAGGAGCATGAAGGTGGTTGTGACCTTATAGCAATCAACATTCATGAGTACATCATTCCAGGCTTCATCAAATGCCCTACGGTTGTATATGTTGGTCAACACATCGCGTCTGGCTTGGTCCCATACTGTTTGGTTTTGAATATCAAGCGCTTGCTGTGTTGCTTGTAAGTCACGATGGTAATCATGAATAGATGTCTTTAACTCCTGAAGTTCCTTAAGATAGAAGGTCTCTTGCGGAGGTTGCTGGGCTTCTTTTGGGTTTCTTTTTAAGCGATATAGATATTGAGATAATACGGCAAGCGGATGACTGAATACCTTATTAAAAATGACTGACATAATAATAGTGCTTATAAGCAGCAAACCAATGAGTTGCAAAATAAATTCTTGAATAAGCTGCCATAAATAATCCGTCACAGGATTCGCAACGAGTTGATACTTGACGTGTTCCATTATTTCGCTTAAAGGCACTGAGCCTTGGCCATTAAATGAGATGGTGCTTTTATCGACATGCAGGAAGGTATTTTCAGTTAGTAAATAAGAAAGTAAATCAAGAGAAACCCCTATGTAGCCTACAATTTCTTCCGAACTTCTCGCGTAAATAGGTGCAAACAGGTTTAGGTTAGTTTCCATGTTTTCTGAGAAAAGCAACGTCGGACTTAAACTACTAATAGTTAAAGGCAGAGGGTTGTTGGCAATATTTCCAGGAGAGGCAGGTGTAAGTAATGTTTTGTGAGAATTATAAATCTCGAGTTGATGGAAGCTTTTTTGAAATAGGAACTCTCGATAAGCCTACCATCGCGCCAATAGAAGTAATAGCTAGGGTCGTGGAGTTGTTGATGAACTTCATCCCACACACTTAACTCTTTTAGAGTTTCGTGAAGTTTGATAAATGTTTTTTGAAAACAGCCTCCATCTCTTTTTTGGCTTCCAGCTGTTCTTGGTTTTGCACGGTCTGCTTGATATTTTGGCCTTCGCTGTATAAAGACCAATTTAGAAACATCAGTAAGAAAATGCCAGCAAATAGGAATCCTAAGAAGTAGGTCCTAATGGGTTGGATAAGAATGTTTGGAGTACGTAGATTCATATTCAATACCGTTCTTATAGATTGTTTATGATTTTATTGATAGCGTCTTGCAAGTCAAACTCATGCACGCTTGAAAAAAAATGGTTGGCGCCATCAATGACAATCAGCTGTGTGCCAGTTTTCTCTAAGTCTTTTAGCCAGTTTTCTCCAACACTTTGATAGCGTTTATCCGCACTGCCCATAATGGTATAACTTGGTATGGAGAGGTTTTTAAGTGAGTCTAGGGTGTATGAACGGTCGATTTTTTGATAAGAGAGAAAACTTTCTGGCAAGGCATAATAGTTACTCTTGCAGAAGAGAAAGCTGTATTTATGCGGGCTGTCTTGTTTATTCGTCAGGGCTTGTCGCGCATAATCTATTTCACTTTGTATCGTACCAAGTTCGCTTCCCACAAAATAAAAAAGGCTCGTAAAAATAGCGGCTTCAATAGGGAACTCTTTGTGAGTGTTTAGAAATTCAATCAGCTCTTGACTGCCACTAGAATGGCCTATCAGAACTATTTTTTTATGGCCTTTATCATGTAAGAATTTAATCCATTCAGTGATTTCGGTTACATCTTTTTCTAAGGTATGGGTGTGGATAGAGTTACATTTAAGGGACTGTTGGCGTTGAGAAATATTCAATGTTAGAGTCGGTGTTAGCGTTGTATAACCCTCTCCTTGAAGGGTTTTTGCCATCGCTGTGACGGTGTGGAATTTATTGGTTGTTAAAAATCCATGCAGAATGAGTACCGCTGTTTTATCTTCGTTGCCGGCAATATACTCTGCTTCAGCTTTCAAGTTGAGTGAAGAAATTTCATGAACGACAGTCTCTGATTTAGCTTGTAAAGCCACCAGAAGTAACAGCCCAGCCGCGTATGGGAGTAAAATCTTGAACCAATGCATATTCATTCCTATTAGGCCAATTTTCATTAACACGTTAACTTTGAGATGGTAGGTTAGCAAAGATACGCTAAATAATATACTAACAGATAAGCTTAATCATCGATTAAAGAAGCTTTAACCTAGTTTTTAAAACGCGGTTTCAAGTAATAAGTGCAATTTAATCATGCTGCAAGTAAATCAACTTGCAGCCCCTTAAATAATTCATTAGGCGTTTTACCACCACGACTACTTCTTGGACGGTTGTTTAGCCGATCCATCACATATTGAGCTTGTTCCATTGTCACATCTCTCAAGTCCATGCCTTTTGGAAAATACTGACGTATCAGACCATTTGTATTTTCATTGATTCCTCGCTCCCAAGAAGCATAGGGGTGGRCAAAATAATATCAGTTTCCAGCGCTTTAGCCATCAGTTCATRGTCGKCGAACT
>VCMI01000153.1 GCA_006222135.1 Thiomicrorhabdus sp.
ACACGACGACTGTATTAAATGTCCAAGTATTCACCCGAAAGAAAAGAAGCCGTAGTCAAAAAGTTCTTCCCACCATTAAGTCGTTCGGTGACTGAGTTGGTTGTAGAAGAAGGTATTTCAGCACAGACATTGTACAATTGGCGTAACGAATTAAACGTCGATGGATATGCAATGCCTTTAAATGGAAACAAGCCTGAACAGTGGTCATCCCAAGCGAAATTTGCTGTGGTGGTAGAAGTCACCCCGTTATCTGAGGTCGAGTTAAGCCAGTACTGCCGAGAAAAAGGTCTATTGGTTGAGCAGGTTAAAGAGTGGCGTGCCGCCTGTATTAACGGTAATTTAAGTGAAACACAGCGTCAGCGTGTAGAGAAAAAACACAGCCGAGAAGATAAAAAACGCATTAAACAGTTAGAACGCGGGGAGTTCGGGGTCAGAGTAAGAACTAAGTCAATGTAATCACGTTCATTTGAGTTTAGAATCAATAACCAGGCCTGGTGGTTTGATTAATCAGAGTTTCTGATCGGCTTGAGAAGCCTGCTTATCTTCGTAGTTCTCATCATTTTTCTTATTCGGCTTCCCGTCACTTTATTTGCTTGTGCAAATAAAGTGACCAAGCAAAAGACATCCTGCTGACGCCCTCTATTTTACTAAGCTTGTCCGCTGACATTCCCTAAACTCGCGCCCAGCGGAAGTGCCCTTGGGGTATGAAAATGACGATTGCTTTCAGGAGGGGAGGTTTCTACGCGAGCTTATGTTTTAATGATTGGGTTGTTGCAGTGCTTTTGGATTTGACCAGGCCTGGTCATTTATCCCGAATGCTTTTCAAAAAGCCTTCTAAAAGGCTGGCTGTTCTAATACACGTGTAATCGGAGCAAAAAACTGTCCGATTGACACGTTTGTTCTACTTGTCTTACAAACAATTTACTTTGTCATGGCTCTCAACATCCATGAGGTTTTTTCATGAACGCGCATACGATCAGAGACTAGAGCAACGGTTGATTCATCATCCGCTGCTTGTGCTAATTTTAAAACTTTACGTGAGGTTTTTACGACTTGCTCGTGGCCTTGAGTCAATAAATCAACCATTTCTGCTGCGCTAGGAACACCTTCGACTTGTTTAATGGCGCTTAATCTTTCGAATTCCTTATAGGTTCCGGGAGCCGCTACATCTAAGGTACGAATACGCTCTGCAATTTCATCGACAGCGATTGCCAGCTCGGTGTAATGTTCTTCAAACATTAGGTGTAATACACGAAATTGTGATCCTGTGACGTTCCAATGGAAATTGTGTGTTTGTAAATAGAGCGTATAAGAATCTGCTAAAAGATGCTTCAAACCTTCTGCTATTTTTAGTCTATTATCCTTACTAATACCGATATCTATGTCACTCATTTTATTTTCCTCATTTCTGTGGATTTAATTAATCATCGTTATGATTATGGTTCTAATATATCTGTATTAAGTCTTAAATTGTAGATTTTTTTGCTGGTTTAGAATTTAGAGTCATAGTAAGTGCTAATTCAATGAGGTCATGGGTGTTTGAGTTTAGAGTTACTAACCAGGCCTGGTCATTTATTCTGTAGGTTCTATGGCTACTGATAGGTTGCACTATTATGTTTAAGCCAGCCATTGATATGATGGCCTCCTGGATCATGATGCGTCCAGTGTACTACTCCACCTTTAGAGTTCCATTCGTACTCCCCATAAAAACGAACGGTATCGCCTTTAGTAAGCTCACTAATGCGAGGTGCTAAATCGATGTTATGGGCGATCAGTAACGTTTGGCCGGAGAAAAGCCTGAGAATGAATCTTTGGTGTCTGCTGCCGTTGGTGTCATCGGCCAAGATTTTAATGACGCGGCCAGAACCTTCAATCTGAAGATCGCTTTGTCGATTTTCGAAGGCCTTGGTGAGTGCTCGGTCATCCGTTGTGCTTTGCCCAGCATAGGCCTGAAGGAAATTAGAGGTGTTATTATTGGATAAGCCATAGAGCGAAAAGGTGATGACAATGAGGAGCAGTGTTTTTTTCATCTTATGTCTGATCTTCCTTCCCGTGCTTTTTATAAGGCTCCAAGAAGGGAAGCGGCTTATTGCATCCCTTTTTCTTGGCTTGTTAAGTTCTTAATTACAGACTTTATTCAAACTCGAGTTTTTCAAAAATCCATAAGGCATTTTTGGCACCGATTGCATCTAACTCTTTTAGATAGTTAAAACGACTTTGGTCAATTTTACCTGCTTCAATCATGCCGCCGCCTTCATTCAGTATACGAGTCACTTCATCGCGTAAAAAGACCAGATAGTCATAGGTGTCTTTTTTAGCTGTGGCGAGATCGCTGGCATGACCGTGACCCGGAACAATGGTTTTGGGGTTGAATGTGGCCATGGCTTCAAAGGTGGCAATCCAGCCCTTAACATCTTTGGTGTATTGAATCCCTAAAGCACGCTCGTTATACACCATGTCGCCTACAAAAGCGGTCTGTGTGGACGGCATCCAGACAAAGGCGTTACCAACAGTATGTGCTGGACCTTTATGATAAAGTTCGAAGGTTTCACCCTCTAAGGTGAGTGTGGTTTTTTCTTTGAAAGTATGATCCGCATAGACGCATTGGGTGCCTTTAAACTTATCATCGCCAATCAGCCTGGCCATACCAGAAAGCTTTTGCTCACAGTGCGCTTTCTGATAGGCGACGGCGCTTTCGGCCGCATAAATCACCGCGCCTTTGGCTTTAAAGTAAGCATTACCAAGCCAGCGATGATCTTGACCGCCCGTATTGACGACCCACTTAACAGGCTTGTCGGTAATTGACCCAATCGCTTTTTCAATGGCTTGAGCACCTTGATAAGAGCCTCCAGAATCAATCAACAGCACGCCATCCTTTAAGACTACGACACCATGAGTTGAGTTGTTGCCTAAGTTTTGAGGACTGCGTTGCGCCATTTCACCGACCAGCGCATAGACCGAATCACTGATTTTTTGGACTTCTAAACTACTTGCTATAGCGGTCTGGCTATAAATCAAAGTAGCCATCAAACCAATTGATTTTAAAGCATTGGGTAAATTCATCTGTTATTCCTTAATTTTGATTAAGTTTTTTATTCAAAAACGGCTATTTTCAATGAAAGCTTTGATACATGAGCTCTGTAAAATGAGCAAGCAGTTACTAATTTTTTTATATATTATATTGAATGTAGCTAGAGTGCATCTAAAATGCAAATAAAAGATTGTCGTTAARTCTAGGAAGGCCTCGAATGACCAGGCCTGGTCAAAACGATGGCTTAAGCTTATTTAAATGGAGCCTTTCTGGTTCAAGCGAGAGCCGTTCCGCTTGAAAAGAGTCAATGAAGCAGAAAGTTACTTTTTGATGATGTGGCAAACAGTTTTTCAAACTCTGCCACAGGAAGGGGCTTGGCAAACAAGTAACCTTGGCCATAATCACAACCAGCATGAACAAGTAGGTCTTGCTGGCCTTGGGTTTCAATGCCTTCGGCGATGACTTTTAAGCCTAACTTATGAGCCATAACGATAATGGCTTCACAAAGGGCTAAGTCATTCGAGTCGGCTTGTAAATTTTGTACGAAGGAACGATCTATTTTCAAAAAATCGATGTCTAATTTATTCAAATAGGAGAGCGAGGAATAGCCTGTGCCAAAGTCATCCAATGCGACTTGGATACCGGCATCTCGATATTCCAAGAGAATGTTTTTGACATCTTCGTTTGCATTTAGAAGAGTACCTTCGGTGATTTCAATAACCACGCTTTGGTTATCTAGTCCATTTTGTTTTAAGAGAGCGGCCCAGTCACTGGCAATATGGGCGCTATCATGAAATTGATTGGGTGACTTATTAATGCTTATTTTGAGTTGTGGGTCATAGGTTGCACGCCACTGCTTGAGTTGCTGCACAGCCGTTTGGAATACCCATTCTCCAATTTCAGTAATCAGCCCGATTTCTTCCGCAAGCGGAATAAATTGAGACGGCAGAATTAGCTGGTTGTTGTTGTCAGTCCAGCGGATCAAGGCTTCGGCCTTGATGAGTTGTCCGGTATTGAGGTCAATGATAGGTTGATAGTAGAGTTCAAATTGATTGTTTTGCAGTGCTAGGCGTAAGTCTTTGGTTAGGGTCATACGCTCTTGAGCTTGTAGGCTCATGGACTCAGTGTAGTAGTGATACTGGTTTCGGCCTAGGTTTTTGGCGGCATACATCGCTTGATCGGCGTTCTTTAACAGACTTTCAGCATTATTGGCATCGTCAGGATATAGGGTCACGCCCATACTGGCCGAAATGAACAGTTTATTGTCTGCATCCAGTATAAATGGCTCTCTTAATGTGCAGAGAATATCATATAAAATGCGATTTATGATATTCGCTTCATCGAGATCAGGTAAAAGTAGGGTGAAYTCATCTCCRCCTATACGCGAGACGGTATCGGTATCACGCACACARCGGCTAATACGTTTTGCCGTTTCTATGAGTAAAGCRTCYCCCATGCTATGACCAAGTGTATCGTTGACGTCTTTRAAATTGTCCAAATCGAKAAACACGACCGCMARCCCTCCTCCATGATGTTTGGTATGAAGGATGCCTTGCTCGAGTCGATCATTAAACATTTTACGATTGGGTAGTTGGGTTAAATCATCGCGGTAGGTTTGCGATAATATAAGGGCTTCTGATTTTTTACGTCGGCTGATATTACGTAGGGTGCCGATCAGGCGAAGTGGTTTTCCTAACGCATCTCTTTCAATAACTTGACCCGATTCATAAAACCATTCATACCCTCTTTGAGYSGTCKTKTTCGAAGTTCAGMGTTGTAGGCTGGCGATTCTTGCTCTAAGTGTCTTCTTAACTTGGCGTCCGCCTTCTTAAAATCATCCGGATGAATGCCGTTACGATATTTCGGGGTCTTAAGAGGCGAGTAGCC
>VCMI01000018.1 GCA_006222135.1 Thiomicrorhabdus sp.
CAATTGAAAGTGCTTTACAACCCTCGGGCCTTCTTCACACACGCGGTATGGCTGCATCAGACTTTCGTCCATTGTGCAATATTCCCCACTGCTGCCTCCCGTAGGAGTCTGGGCCGTGTCTCAGTCCCAGTGTGGCTGATCATCCTCTCAAACCAGCTAGAGATCGTTGCCTTGGTAAGCCATTACCTTACCAACTAGCTAATCTCACGCGGGCTCATCCTATAGCGAAACCTTTCAGGAAGAGGGCTCCTTTACTCCGTAGAGCATATTCGGTATTAGCGTACGTTTCCATACGTTGTCCCCAACTATAGGGTAGATTCCCACGCGTTACTCACCCGTCCGCCACTCGACGCCTAGAAAAGCAAGCTTCTCTATCGTTTCCGTCCGACTTGCATGTGTTAAGCCTACCGCCAGCGTTCATTCTGAGCCAGGATCAAACTCTTCAGTTTAATCTTGCTTAAGTTTATTTTATGAGCACTTCTGCTCTAACACTCGGAATTGACAAGATTTTGCATGGAAGGATTACTCCTACCTGATATTTGCATATCTACATAATATTGTCGTTTTCGAGATTTTTATATCGTCACTCACTTAAGGAGTTTCCACATAAATTATCTCTGAATTACCTGATTTTTAAAGAACTTAGGTCTCTTCGGAAAGAGAAGCAAAATCGTTGCTTTTCTCCCCGGCAAGCCGCTCATTATAGGTTGTTTCGTCTTTGTTTGTCAATCATTATTTTCAAATGATTTCCAAACAATTTAAACCAGATCCGAAGATCTTCTATAACAATCGACCCGTTGCAAACTCCTTAAAAAGTGTGTTTGCTTCGGAACGGGGCGTATTCTATCTAATCTAAGAAACTACGCAAGTGTTATTTCATTCTTTTTATAACTTTTTTGCACTTTATCTAAAACACTCCATTTACCACCAGGTTATCCACAGAGTTATTCACATTGACCTGCTCTAGACCCTGATTTTGGGAACTTTTACGAACCTAAAAACCGGGACACATAATCTTAAAGAGACTTAAATTAAGTGTGTACCTTCAATTATCTCGAACAATTCCAAACCCTAGAACCTAAAACACCGCAATAAATGCGGTGTTTTAGGTTACTTTACAAAGTGACCAGGCCTGGTCATTTTAAAAAGTTAAATTTAGAGCCATAAAAGACTACTTAATAGTGATTCGAGCAAACTTACGCTTACCTACTTGATAAACAGCTGTCGTATCAACAGGCATTACCTGACAACTATCTTCGACCTTCTCACCATTAATCTTAACCGCACCCTGCTTAGTCATACGATGCGCATCTGAAACTGAGGCGACTAGCCCTGCTTCCTTAAGAATATTCGCTAAAGGCAGCTCGCCTTCAATGGTTAGTTCATCCATCTCTTCTGGAATCGCATTCTTACTAAACCGAGTTTCAAAGTCTTGCAGTGCTTTATTGGCCGCTTCTTCTGAATGGAAACGACTAATTAACTCTAAGGCTAACTTCACCTTAACATTACGTGGATTTTCGCCATTGGCAACCGCTTCTTTTAAACCTTGAATCGCTTCCAAACTTTCGAAACTCAATAATTCATAATAACGCCACATTAAGTCATCAGAAACGGACATCACCTTACCGAACATATCGTTTGGCTCGTCTTTAATCCCTATATAGTTATTTAAAGACTTAGACATTTTCTGAACGCCATCTAAACCTTCTAGAAGTGGCATAGTCAAAGTACATTGCTGAGGTTTCCCATAATGCCCCTGCAACGTACGCCCCATCAATAAATTGAATTTCTGGTCTGTTCCACCCAACTCAATGTCTGCATCCATTGCCACTGAATCGTAGCCCTGCACTAAAGGATATAAAAACTCATGAATGGCAATCGGCGTATTGGAAGCATAGCGATCACCAAAATCATTGCGCTCCAACATTCTCGCAACGGTCATCTTACCGGCCAACTGAATCATATCAGCCGCAGACATCTTAGACATCCACTCTGAATTAAATAGGACAGTGGTTTTAGCCGGATCCAGAATTTTGAAGACCTGCTCTTTATAGGTCTCTGCATTGATTGCAATCTCTTCAGGTGTTAAAGCGGGACGCGTCACACTTTTACCCGTTGGATCACCAATCATTGCTGTAAAGTCACCAATCAAGAAGAGGACTTCATGACCTAAGTCTTGAAACTGCTTCAATTTATTGATCAAAACTGTATGACCTAGATGCAAATCTGCTGCCGTAGGATCAAAACCTGCCTTAACGCGTAATGGTTTGCCGGTCTCTAGTTTTTCAATTAACTCTTTTTCGACTATAAGTTCTTCAGCGCCACGTTTAATAATGGCGAGTTGTTCTGTGACTGTTTTCATATTTAATATCTAATCTTTTTATTGAATTCTGGATGGAGTCTATATTTAGTGCGTTAAACGCTACCGCACAATACCGTGTCGGTATTCAGGACTAATTGACCGGTTAACTGTGAAACGGAGGTCAAGTTATTGGCTTTTAAATACTTCGTTATACCGGCATTTACTTTCTTAACTAATAAAGGGTCTTTGGCAATGGCCGTGCCGATGGCCACCATGGACGCACCCGCTAAGAAAAACTCTATGGCATCTTCCGCACTGGCAATCCCACCTAATCCAATAATAGGAATATTATGTAGCTTGGCGACTTGATAGACTTGATGCACTTTCAACAATGCAATCGGCTTAATGGCCGGGCCTGACAAGCCGCCCTGGTTATTGCCTAAGGTTGGCGTGCGACTATGGATATCAATTTGCATCCCCATCATAGTATTAATAGCGGATAGAGCGTCTGCCCCAGCCTCAATTACTCGGCGCGCACCCTCTGCAATATCGGTTTGGTTGGGTGATAACTTCACAATCAAAGGCTTTGAGGTATTAGCACGACAAGCCTCAACGACACGTGCCGCCATATCCGGATCGTTACCAAAGGCGGCACCCCCCTTTTTAACATTCGGGCAAGAGATATTAATTTCCATTGCGGGAAGTGCCGTCTGGTCAAACAAACGAACAATCTCAGCGTACTCTTCAATACTCGAACCCGAGACATTAATAATAAACTGCGACTGACTCATGTCTAACTTGGGTAAGTACTCTTTAATAACAGCGAGCGCACCCGGATTTTGTAAGCCGATTGAATTCAACAAACCTGAGGCCGTTTCCATGACTCTGTCTGGCTTATTGCCCAATTTTGGCTCAAGCGTAGTGCCTTTTAAAAACACCGCGCCGACATCTCTATTGGAAAAGCCTGAAACAGACTGGTATTCTATGCCATACCCTGCATTCCCCGAGGCCATAGCCAACGGTGAATTGAAATGAATTCCACACATATTTACTGATAAATCGATCACAAACTTAACCTTAACGTTAATTTTATTGAAGGCGCGCAAATGTTGCACATTATTCTTTATGAACCAGAAATCCCACAAAACACTGGCGCTTTAATCCGTCTTAGCGCCAATATGGGTGCTCATTTACACTTAATACACCCGCTCACGTTTGACCTGAGTGAGAAAAAAGTACGTCGTGCTGGACTAGATTACGCTGAACTCGCCAATGTGCACGAACATCAAAACCTTGCAGAGTGTTTGGCCACTGTTCAGCCAAATCGTGTTTTTGCGTTAACCACCAAAACCACGCGCTATTATACTGAACCCAAGTTTGAAAACGGCGACGCTTTTTTATTCGGTCCAGAAACTAGGGGTTTACCAGCAGATGTCATAAACAGCTTACCCGAAGATCAGCGTATAACCATCCCGATGATTCCAGGTGGTCGTAGCTTAAATTTGGCCAATGCTGTCTCAGTGATGGCTTATGAAGCTTGGCGACAATTGGATTTTGACATGTCACTTTAATCTCATGCTCACGAGAACGATGAAAACTAACAACCCATACAAAACGACCAGGCCTGGTCGTTTTTATTAGGGGTAAACAATCAAAATCAATTCAGCAATTTAATGACCTTCCGATTTACCTGATCTTGCCAAGAGAACCATCGCGGCCTCTTTAGGTGAAATTTTCTCAGTCACAATCTGATAAACCTGCTCCATAATCGGTAGATCCAAAGCCAAGCGTAATGCAATCTGTTTGACGGCAACCACGGCCTTGACGCCTTCAACAACCTGACCAATTTCATCAATAACCGCTTGTGCAGGTTGATTACTCTTCGCCAAACGCAGTCCAAAACGGCGATTTCGTGACAGGTCATCTGTACACGTTAAGACCAAATCACCCAGGCCTGCTAACCCCATTAAGGTTTCAGGCTGACCACCTAAGGCTTGACCTAAACGCATCATTTCAACCATGCCACGTGAAATTAGAGCCGCCCGCGCATTCGCCCCCAGGCCTAAACCATCACTCAATCCCGTCGCAATCGCGATAATGTTTTTATAAGCACCACCGACCTCTACCCCAACCATATCGGACTGGGTGTACATACGAAAGGCGCCAAAATGAAAAACGTCTGCCCAATACTGGGCTTCTGATTCTTGTGATGACGCGCTAACCATGGCGGTAGGCAAGCTTTTAGCCACTTCATCAGCAAATGTAGGACCTGAAAGAACGCTTACTCCAGCATCCGCCCCTAAAACATCCTGGGCCACTTGATGCAATAAACTTTGGGATTCGGGCTCAAACCCCTTAGTCGCCCATGCAAGATGCACAGGCTTAGAACCAATGTAATTAGAGACTTGCTTTAAAACATCTCTAAAGGCCGTACTGGGAACAACCACTAAGATCGATTCAGCAGAGTACAGAACTTGATCGAGCGACGCACTCACGGATAAAGATTTTGGAAAAGCGATGCCTGGCAGGTAGCGACTATTTTCGTGCTGTTCATTTAGCCGTTCGGCCTGACCGACACTGTGTGACCAAAGCTTTACTTGATGCCCGGCTCTCGCTAAATGAATAGCTAATGCCGTTCCCCATGCACCCGCACCCAATACGGCAATTTTTCTGGGCGCTTCAGACGTTTTAGTGACTTCGGGCATACGTTTATCCAATCGCTTTTCCAATCGATCTACTGCTCGGTGGCTGTTTCTTTAGCCGCATTAGCTTGCTGCGCATGCTCTGCGTACATGCTTTCGAAATTAACAGGTTCCAGCAATAACTGAGGAAAACCACCACGCGTCACTAAATCAGAAACCACTTCACGTGCATAAGGGAATAAAACATTAGGACACTGTGCGCCCAACATATAACCCATTTCGATCTCATTAAAACCGGCTAGGGTAAAAATCCCCGCCTGCTCAACTTCGCATAAAAATGCAGTGTGCTCTTCTACTTTAGTCGTCGCTGTCACTCGAACAATGACATGAAAAACGTCATCTTCAAGTTTTTTGCTTTCAACGTTTAAATCTACAGCCAATTCTGGCTGGAATTCAGAGGTAAAGATACCCGGCGTATTTGGAGACTCAAATGAAATATCCTTGGTATAAATCTTTTGAATTGAAAATATTTTTTCCGCTGCTTCAGACATCGTTTTTCCTTAAAAATTTTAAATTAAGCGTTTAATAGCGCATCGATTTCACCGCGCTTATCTGCAGCTGATAATTCGTCAAACCCACCAACATGGTGATCACCAATAAAAACTTGAGGAACCGTCTTACGGCCTGTTTTCGCGGTCAAATCAGCCCATTTGGCTGAGTCAGTACCGACATCAATCGATTTATATTTAACCCCTTTAGAGTCAAAAAGACGTTTCGCCATCGTGCAAAATGGACAAGTTTTTGTGCAATAAATAACTGTTTCAACCATCGTATTCTCCTTTATCGGCAACGTCACTGTTGTTGTGGTTGCCGGTTTTACTTTTTTCGGTTTCGTTTCGCCTTAGCCTTAGCTACTGGTAAACCTGCTGACTTCCATGCATTAATACCGCCTGCCAAGTTAAAGACTTGCGTATAACCGGCTTTAGTCAACGTGCCTGCCGCACGTCCAGAACGCGCACCCGTTAGACAGTAAATTAATAGCGGCTTTTCTTTATCTTTTGGCAACTTATTCATATTTGCAGACAAGTCAGTCACTGGTACATTAGTCGCCTCTCCAATAGAGCCTTCCTTGAACTCAGTCGCCGTACGAACATCTAGCAAAAAGGCATCGTCATTAAATAAACGCGTTGCCTCATCGGTATTGACTGATTTATAACCAGACAACTTATCCCCTAAATAACTATATGCCAACATCGCAACGACTACCACTAAAGCGATGAACAATAGCGTTTGTTCCTGTACAAATTCACTAAACATTTACTTTTCCTTAAGCGTGTTAAATCAAACCAGATGATTTTAACAGTGAAACTGGATACAATAAACGGAATTTATTAATTATTTATGGTAGCTAAAAACATGACTCAAGATATTAACCCAAAAATCCAAATCAAAAATCGCCCAACGGGTCTTATTATTTTAGATGGCTGGGGTTACCGCGAAGAAGTTGAGCACAATGCCATTGCACAAGCACATACTCCAAATTGGGATAACTTAATTGCCACGCGTCCTAATACTTTAATTGGTACTTCTGGAATGGATGTCGGTTTACCCACTGGCCAAATGGGCAACTCAGAAGTTGGCCACATGAACTTGGGTGCCGGCCGAGTTGTTTATCAAGAACTGTCACGTATCCAAAAAGATATTGATGAAGGTCGTTTTGCTAAAAACACCGTTTTTTTAAACGCTATTGATAGTGCTCATGACCAAGGCAATGCGGTTCATATTATGGGGTTATTGTCTGACGGAGGAGTCCACTCTCATATCAACCATATCAAAGCGTCTTTATCCCTCGCGGTTGAACGTGGTGCACAAACCTACCTGCACATCTTTACCGATGGTCGCGACACCGCGCCTGACAGTGCTTTGGGCTACATCGAAGAAATTGAAGCACACCTTAAGGAAATCAAAGGTGGCAGTATTGCTTCCGTCACAGGTCGTTTTTATGCCTTAGATCGTGACACTCGCTGGGAACGCACAGAAGAAGCCTACAGCGTTATCTGTTGTGGACAATCAAACTACCAATCCGAATCCGCCAAAGAAGCTGTCGAAATGGCTTATGCACGTGGTGAAACGGATGAGTTCGTATTACCAACAGCCATTCTTAATGAAAATGGCAAGAAAATCGAAGTTACGGACGGGGATTCAATCATCTTTATGAACTACCGTTCTGATCGTGCACGCCAAATTACCAGTGCATTTATTATGGAAGATTTCGGTGATTTTCCTCGTTGCAACGCGCCGACTTTAGCGAGCTTTGTCACGCTAACGCAGTACAATAAAAACTTTGAGAACTTCGGCGCGACTGTTGCTTTTTGTCCTGCCACACTCAAAAACACTTTTGGTGAAGTCATTTCGAACTACAAACTACGCCAGTTACGCATTGCTGAAACCGAAAAATACGCACACGTGACTTTCTTCTTAAATGGTGGTGTTGAAGCGCCTTATTTAGGTGAAGATCGCATCCTAGTGCCTTCTCCGAAGGTACGCACCTATGACTTGCAACCAGAAATGAGTGTCGGAGAGTTGTCCGATAAACTCGTCGAGGCCATTGCGTCAGACAAATATGATACCTTTATCTGCAATATCGCCAACCCAGACATGGTCGGTCATACAGGAAAAATGGATGCCTGCATTAAAGCTTGCGAAGCGGTCGATGAAGCTTTGGGGAAAATCTTAGCCGCGCTTGAAAAAAACAATGGCCAAGTTATTGTCACGGCGGACCACGGCAATATTGAAATGCTAATCGATCCAGAAACCGGTAAACCATTAACATCGCATACCACTTGCCCGGTCCCATTGGTCTATTTCGGCCCACGTGATTGCCAACTTCGTACAGGTGGATCACTCCCTGATGTTATGCCCACGCTTTTGGACCTGATGGAAATCCCACAACCTGAAGAGATGACCGGTGTAAGCTTGTGTACTAAGTAATCTTTATAGATCATCACCACTGCACACGCTATTAAGCGGCTCTACCAGGCCTGTCGAAATTAAATCGACAGGCTTTTTTTGTTTTTAAAAGCGGGATTTAGATCGACTCTGGCCAAAAATGACCCTCTATAAATCGACACCACTAGATTATTCCAAGCAACCCCCTTAGACTATCAATCTACCTCACTGATAAGGCATAAAGACAGATGGATTTTTTGCTCGACTACCCGCTGTTTTGGATCTACCTCACCTACACCACTCTCGTGATCGCCACGGTCCTGCACATGCTTTACCAACGACGCTCGCCCCAAAACTTAATGGCGTGGCTTCTTACTTTAATTCTCTTACCTTTTTTAGGCGTTTTTTTATATCTATTACTGGGCTCAAGAAAATTTCTATTGAAACGCAGAAAACCCGTTATTCGAATGAGTCCTATTTCCAGTGTTAAGCCTGATAAAACCCTGGCAATACAACTGGACGAACTGTTGCGTGCCAACCAAATAGCAGGCGCCACTTTAGGCAACCAAATTAGCCTACATACGGATGCAATAGAAGCTTTCAATCTTTTTATGCAAGCCATTGAATCCGCGCAATCTAGCATCCACCTACAAACCTATATTTTTCAGGCCGACTGTACTGGGATTGAAATACTGGATGCCTTGGCTCGTAAAGCCAAACAAGGCGTACAAGTTAGACTGCTTATGGATGCCGTTGGTTCTTTTGCCCTTTACCGCCAACCAAAGAGTCTCGAAAAACTGCGACAAGCCGGTGGCCAGTACGCGTTCTTTCAGCCGATACTACGCTCATTTTTGTCAAACCAGGTCAATTTGCGCAACCATCGAAAAATCTATCTTTTTGATCAAACTACCCTGTTAACAGGTGGCATCAATCTTACCAATGACTATTTAGGCCGTAGAGACAACCCACCGAAAAATGGGCGCTGGTTAGATCTCCTCTGCAAAATACAGGGGCCAAACGCTCTCCACTATCAAAATATTTTTAATGCCGATTGGCTTTACACGACCAACGAAACACTTCCCGTCACAACAACGTCTCCCATCATATTGAACAACCATGAAGGTGAACTGTTGCAAGTCATTCCATCAGGGCCTGACATTGACAGTGATGCTCTATTTGAAACCTTATTACAAAGTATTTATCGAGCAAAACATACCATTAAAATGGTAACGCCCTACTTCGTTCCCGACAGTTCTATTATGAATGCCCTTATGATTGCGGTAAAACGAGGTGTTAAGCTGACCCTCATTACCCCGCAAACATCAGACCACCTAATCTTTGATTTAGGCCGAAGCTCCTATCTACGTGAATTGAAAGAGGTGGGTGCGGAGATCTTTTTTTACCAAACAAATATGCTCCACGCAAAGTTAACGATCATTGATCAAGAGTTGATGATTATCGGCTCTGCAAACATTGATTATCGCTCCCTCTTTATCAACCATGAAGTCGTCAACCTCATTTATTCGAAACCACTGATCATTGAGATGCAAACCTGGACAGACACCTTGCTATTAGAAAGCCTGCCCTATCAACCAAGCGACCATAAGTTACGCAAACTTCTGGAAAATTTTACCCGAATCTTTGCACCCATCTTATAATCGATGAATCAATCAAGACTAGGAAAAATAATTTAGAGTATGTATAAGCCAACATTTAGCCCAATTCCCCACCCTCACTCAGCGAAAGCCAAAGGCCACAGCCTGCCTGATTGCTTTATCCTGCTGACGTGGAATTTACATAAGGTGGATTTCTCACACTACATCAATCGTCCTATTGACAAGCTAATCAATATTGAGCCGCCGCACTTACTCTCTTTACAAGAAGCGGCTATCCAATTTCAACAACCTAAATTTTTTAATCTGCCTTTTGTGATGGCGCCTAACATTCAAAAACACAATAAACATTTTGGAGTTCTCACCGCCTCGTCACATCACTGTACAGGGCAGAACCAGTGTTTAACACGCAGCCGCGAACTCGGCTTTGCCACGCACAAAACAGCTTTAATCACCCAGCATAACTTGGCAAATGGCCAAACCCTGACACATGTCAATATTCACGCGATTAACTTTATGCCACACATTTTCTTTAAAAAAGAACTGAGCTTGCTGTGGCATCAACTCTCCCAATATACAGGCCCAATGATCATCAGCGGTGATTTCAATACCTGGAATAAAACTCGGATGAAAACGCTCCTGCAGGCGACCTCACAACTTCAGCTTCAGCTGGTCGCCTTTCCAGATCATAGCGCCATTAAAACCATGTTACACCAACCACTCGACCACATTTTTTACCGAGGGCTAAGACTGATCAACTCCGAGGCTTTATCCATTCCGCTCATATCAGATCACAACCCACTAATTGCCAAATTCCAGCAAATACCTAATTGAACGCAAACTAGTGTAGAAGGGAGTCAATTGATGGTAAAATTTGATTCCAAACGCCACTATAAAGTATAATCTCGCGCTATTTCTGCATTTTTTCGCAATAAAAACACAGATTTTCCTTATAAAACAATTGGTTATATTTAGACCAGGCACTCGTTTTAAAGGCTCTATGACAGACAGGAAACCGAATATGAACCTCTTACAAACACAACCAGGCCTACAATTAAAAGGCCTTTACTCTCCTGAGTTCGAAAAAGAGAACTGTGGTTTTGGTTTGATCGCCAATATGGACGACAAAGCAAGCCATTGGGTCGTGCAAACGGCGATTGAATCTCTAATGAACATGACTCACCGTGGTGGTGTTGCAGCCGATTGCTGTACCGGAGATGGTTGTGGTCTGTTAATGAAAAAGCCACAAAACTTCTTGAAAGCCGCCGCGGATAAAGCAGGCTTTGAACTGGCTGAGTTTTATGCGGCCGGGATGATTTTCTTAAATCAGGACAGTGATAAAGCGGCAACGGCTCGTAAAGTACTGGAAGATAAACTGACCAATAAAGGGTTGATTATTGCTGGCTGGCGTACTGTGCCTGTCGATTCTGCTGTATTAGGTGTGCAAGCTGCTGGCATGGAGCCTTTAATTGAGCAGGTGTTTGTTAACGCGCCGGCTGAAATGACTGAAGCAGAATTTAACCGCCTGTTGTTTACGGCGCGTCGTAAAACAGAGATGGAAATCGAGCCTGTCGATCACGTTTTCTATATCGCCTCTTTAAACAGCCAACTGCTCTCTTATAAAGGTTTGGTCATGCCGAAAGAGCTGGCTGAATACTATCTTGATTTAAAAGATGAGGCTTTTGCCTCTTCTTCAATCTCTTATCACCAACGTTTTTCAACCAACACCTCTCCACAGTGGCGCCTGGCTCAGCCTTTCCGTTTTCTGGCGCATAATGGCGAGCTAAACACGATTAAAGCCAACCGTAACTGGGCTGTCGCACGTCAAGCTAAATTTGAAACGCCGTTATTACCTGATTTAGCGGAGCTAAAACCATTGGTTGCGCAAACAGGTTCTGACTCAAATTCATTAGATAATATGATGGAAGTTTTGATGATGGGCGATATGCACATCTTCCAGGCTTTACGTTTATTAGTGCCGCCAGCTTGGCAAAACATGCCGCATATGGACGCTGACAAGAAAGCTTTCCTAGAATATAACTCCATGCACATGGAGCCATGGGATGGCCCGGCCGGCATGGTTATTAATACCGGTAAATACGCTATCTGTGGTGTAGATCGTAATGGTCTTCGTCCAACGCGTTATGTGATTACGAAAGATCGTCATATTACCTTTGCATCTGAAATCGGTGTTTATGATTACGCGCCAGAAGACGTCGTTGAAAAAGGTCGTTTAAAGCCAGGACAAGTGATTGCCGTCGACTTAGAGAACGGTACTTTAATCAAACCAGAAGAGATTGATGATCAACTGAAAAATGCAAAACCTTATCGCCAATGGATGGACGATGGGTATATGCATATTGAAGAAAAACTTGAGCAAAATGATCAAACCTTAGGTTGGGATCGCGATACAGCGGACATTTATCAAAAGTATTTCCAGATCACCTTTGAAGAGCGCGATGCGGTCATCCGTGTCTTAGCGGAAAATGGTCAAGAAGCCACCGTGTCTATGGGTGATGACACCCCGTTACCCGTATTTTCACATAAGCCTCGCTCAGTCTTTGATTACTTCCGTCAAATGTTCGCACAGGTCACCAACCCGCCGATTGACCCTTTACGTGAAAACATTGTTATGTCCTTAAACACCTGTTTTGGTCGTGAGCAAAACATGTTTTTAGAAGGCCCTGAGCATGCGCGTCGCTTAGAAGTTAATTCGCCAGTATTGACACCAACCATGATGAGCCAACTCGTCTCCATGCCCGATGCAGACTACCAGAGCCGTGCCATCTCTCTACATTACAACCACGAAGAGATGGGGCTAAAAGCGGCTATTGAAGCGGTTTGTGATCAGGCCGTTAAAGCGGCACAAGAGAATATCACGCTGCTGATTCTGAGCGATCTAGGTATTGAAAAAGGCAAGACTACGATTCCGGCCGCGATGGCAACGGGGGCGGTACATCACCGCCTAATTAAAGAAGAACTCCGTCCTGAAACGAATATTATCGTAGAAACGGGTACAGCACGTGATTCGCACCACTTCGCAGTCTTGATTGGTTATGGCGCAACGGCGGTATTCCCTTATTTAGCCTATGAAAGCATTGAAGATATGCGCCGTACCAATGAGCTAGATAAAACCAAATCCGTTAGCCTATATATCGCCAGCTACCGTAAAGCGATTAACAAAGGCTTGTATAAAATCCTATCGAAAATGGGGATTTCAACCATCGCCTCTTACCGTGGTTCGCAGTTATTTGAAGCGGTTGGTTTAAGCACTGGGATTGTTGATCTTTGCTTTACCGGTACACCTTCACGTATTGAAGGAACCGATTTCCAACACCTTGAATTGGATCAGCGTCGTTTAGCGTGGGAAGCATTCACCCCGCGTAAACCTTTACAGCAAGGTGGCCTGTTCAAATACGTCAGCGGTGGCGAGTACCATGCCTTTAACCCAGAAGTGGTTAATAGCATCCGTGAAGCGGTTCAGAAAGATGACCAGATCAAATACAATGAATTCCGTGAATTAGTCAATAACCGTCCTGCTATGACGATTCGTGATTTACTCACTTTTAAAGACGACATTCAGGCCGTTGACTTGAGTGAAGTCGAGCCTGTTGAATCAATCTATAAACGTTTCGACTCTGCTGGTATCTCGTTAGGCGCTCTGTCTCCAGAAGCACATGAATCTCTAGCGACGGCCATGAACCGTTTGGGCGCACGCTCTAACTCTGGTGAAGGTGCTGAAGATCCAGCTCGTTACGGTACTGAAAGAATGTCGAAGATTAAGCAAATTGCTTCTGGACGTTTTGGTGTTACAGCCCATTACCTACGTAATGCTGAAGTGATACAGATTAAAATCGCACAGGGTGCTAAGCCAGGTGAAGGTGGACAGTTACCAGGTCACAAGGTTGACACTATGATCGCTAAACTACGTCATGCAGTTGAAGGCGTCACCTTGATTTCACCACCGCCGCACCACGACATCTACTCAATCGAAGATTTAGCTCAGCTAATTTACGATCTAAAACAGATCAATCCAAATGCATTAGTCTCTGTTAAATTGGTGTCAGCGCCCGGTGTAGGAACCATCGCCGCCGGTGTCGCTAAGGCTTATGCCGACTTGATTACCATCTCTGGTTATGACGGTGGTACGGGTGCGAGTCCAATGACGTCGGTTAAGTATGCCGGTAACCCTTTTGAAATGGGTATCGCAGAAGCGCATCAAGTTTTACGCGCTAACGATTTACGTGGCCAAGTTATCTTACAAGCCGATGGGGGTTTGAAAACCGGTTTAGATGTGATTAAAGCAGCGATTCTGGGTGCAGAAACCTTTGGTTTCGGAACCGTTCCAATGCTTGCTTTGGGTTGTAAATACCTACGCATTTGTCATCTAAACACTTGTGCCGTGGGCGTTGCAACGCAAGATCCGCGTCTACGTAAAGATCACTTTATCGGTATGCCAGAGATGGTCATGAACTACTTCCGATTTGTGGCAGAAGAGACACGTGAATGGATGGCTAAGTTGGGCGTGCGTTCGTTAGAAGAGTTAGTTGGGCGTGTTGACCTATTAAAAATGATCGACAACCCATTGACTGAAAAACAGAAGAACATAGATTTAAGCGCATTCATGACAGACGGCGGCGTCCCTGCTGACAAGCCACAAACGGTGCAAGTTCTGCGTAACAACCCTTGGGATAAGGGTGACATTGCCGAAGCGATGGTGACAGCTACCTTACCTGCGATTGAGGCTCAATCGGGTGGAACATTCACTTTTGACCTCGTCAATACAGGCCGTTCAATCGGTGCCCGTGTTGCAGGTGAAATTGCGGAGCGTTATGGTAATGACGGCATGAAAGCCAACCCAATTACCCTGAACCTAACCGGTATTGCCGGCCAATCATTTGGGGTATTTAACGTCGACGGCTTAAACCTGTACCTAGAAGGTGATGCAAACGATTACGTTGGTAAAGGTATGGCGGGTGGAGAGATTGTAGTTCGCCCTCCTGCTGTCAGCACATTTGACCCTAAATTTACGCCAATCGTTGGTAACACCTGTCTTTACGGCGCAACAGGCGGTAAATTATTTGCACATGGTACGGGTGGCGAACGTTTTGCCGTGCGTAACTCGGGTGCCATTGCAGTCGTTGAAGGCTTAGGCGATCACGGTTGTGAGTACATGACCGGTGGAACCGTCGTCAGCTTGGGCGAAGTGGGTGTCAACTTTGGTGCCGGTATGTCCGGTGGTATGGCCTTTATCTTAGATGATAACGGTACCTTGCAAGACCGCATCAACCCAGAAATGGTTGAAGTCACGCGTATTGATACCGTCGATACCGAAGCTTACCGCGTTTACCTGAAATCACTGATTACAGAATATGTTGAAAAAACCAATAGTCCATGGGGGCAGGAAGTCTTAAACAACTTCAGTACTCACATTGGTAATTTCTGGTTAGTTAAGTCACGTTCAATTTCGATTGAATCTTTATTTGCTCTATTTGCTAAAACCGGTGACTAAGCTAAACTGGAAGGAATTTCAAAATGACAAATGTTAGACAATTTTTAGAATTAAACCGCCAGCTTCCTGAAAAGAAACCCGCGCATGAACGTAAAGTTGAGTTCAGTGAAGTCTATAAGCCATTCGTTCTAGAAGACGCCATTGCGCAAGCCGATCGTTGTTTGCACTGTGGTACCCCATACTGCGAATGGGCTTGTCCGGTTCACAACTACATTCCGAACTGGTTAAAACTGGTCGCGGAAGGCAATATTATGGAAGCGGCCGAGATTTCCCATAAAACCAACGCCTTGCCAGAGATGTGTGGCCGTATCTGCCCACAGGATCGTCTATGTGAGCAAGCCTGTACTCTAGAAGACACTAACTTCGGATCAGTGACCATTGGTCAAATTGAAAAGTTCATTACCGATACCGCCTTCGCTGAAGGCTGGACACCGAAAATGGACACGGTCGTTATGACCGACAAAAAAGTCGCCATTATTGGTTCTGGTCCAGCCGGTATTGGTGCAGCAGATCTTCTAGCGCGCGCCGGTGTTAAACCTGTCGTTTTTGAAAAACAGCCAGAGATTGGTGGCCTGTTAACCTTTGGTATTCCACAGTTTAAATTAGACAAAGACATTGTCCTACGTCGTCGTGGAATATTAGAAGACATGGGCATTGAATTCCGTTGTGACGTTGAAGTCGGTAAAGATATCTTGCTAGAAACGTTACTCGAAGAATACGATGCTGTCTTCTTAGGCATGGGAACTTACAAGCCAATGGCAGGTCGTTTCCCAGGTGAAGAGTTTGAAGGCGTTCACAAAGCCTTAGACTTCCTAATCGGTAATGTTAAGAAAGAATTGAATATGCCGCAGACGCCAGAACCATACATCAGCTTGGCCGGTAAAAAAGTCGTCGTTCTGGGTGGTGGTGATACCACAATGGATTGTACTCGTACCTCAATTCGTCAAGGCGCAGAGGCCGTTTACTGTGTCTATCGTCGTGATGAAGAGAACATGCCGGGCTCTCGTGGCGAAGTTAAAAATGCCAAAGAAGAAGGCGTTCAATTTAAGTTTAACTTAGCGCCTATCGAAATCGTCGGTGACGGCAAAGTCGAAGGCATTAAAGTCATTAAAACCCGAATGGGTGAGCCGGATGAAAAAGGCCGTCGTCGTGCAGAGATGATTCCAGGTTCAGAAACTATTATCGAATGTGATGCCGTCATAGTCGCGTTTGGTTTCCAACCTAACCCACCAGAGTGGTTCAAAGACTTTGATATTCAAGTCAATGACTGGGATGGTGTGATTGCGTCTGACAAGTCTTTATACCCTTTCCAAACGACTAACCCGAAAATATTCTCGGGTGGTGATATGGTTCGTGGTTCAAGTTTGGTGGTTGAAGCGATTGCAGAAGGTCGTGCTGCGGGTGAAGGGATTTTGGACTTCTTAGACGTTTAAGTCTTCCAAGCCACCAGGCCTGGTCACTTTCCAGGCACTCAAAAGCCCGCAAGGATTTCCTTCGCGGGCTTTTTTATATCTTCATTTATTTTTAATGGTGGCGAGAGCCAAATAAACCACGAAGACACGAAAGCACGAAGTTTTTAACGACCATTATCACCAGGCCTGGTTAGTTTAATCAGGTTCAAATAGACCCCCATTACACAATCGGCCTCTTTGCAAAGCTAACTGTGTATAATCACTTCACTTTTAATATGTAACATAAATATCGTGTTAGTTTTTCAAAACGGCAAATCGCTACATTTGAAAGCTGGCTTCAAAAAGACCCCCATCTCTCCAGAAGAAATAGCACTCAATAGTAAAATCATTAGAGCTCAGGGCAGTGTAAATCACATCTTACAAAAATAGGCAAAGTGTAAAAAAAGTGTAAACTAATGTTATTAGATTATTAAATACTCAAGGTCGTCTTCCGATGCAAAAGAAAGGTTTAAAGAAAGCTCCATTGATTCATTCCGTCATTCAATTGAGATTTACCACTATTCCTGAAGTTGAAACTATCTCTGAAGAAAATATGTCAAAGCTTCATCAAAAGATGATTGACCAAGGGTTTGCTGAAAAAATCATAGCAAAGGCCAATCATCTAGCTATTAATATTGATACATCAACATCAGGTCATCAGACGACAAAAAAAGAGACAACAAGACATTTATTTAGAAGTGAGGGTGAGCTAGAAACAATCGAACTTTCGAGTAATGAAAATACTACATCGCTGACTTTAAAATCATCATCTTATGAGAGTTTTGAAAACTTTTATCAAAAGTTTCACGGCTTGTTGTCTGAGTGTTTAGAAGTGTTCCCTGGTTTAAACAAAACTCTATTAAAAAGCATTGAGTTAAGGTACATAGACTTAATTGTGCCTACCAAAGGGTATAGCTTATCTGATTTTGTTGTTAATAGTGTTATGCCTATGTCGCTTAAAATGCTTAATGATGAACAACACCTACATGGCTTCTCTCAAAGATATGTTGCTACAGATACAGACCGTCAGCTTAAAGTTGCTTTTGAAGAAATTCCTTGTAATGCAAATAAAGCTCTTACTAAAATTTTACCTGATGACTTGGGTGAAAAAGATCATTCATGTGGACTTAGAATTGAAGCTCAGGATATTTGGATGAATATTGAAAGTCCAACTTACGGAATTTTAGATATACAGCATATTAAGGAATTTCAGGGCAGCCCTAAAATTGATTTAAACGTTTTACAAAAAGCTACTAACACTTTGTATAAGGCAAGTAGCAATGTTTTTTGGGGAGTCATTACTGATACAGCAAAAGAGGCATGGGAGGTTTATGATGTTTAATACAAAAGTTGTTTTAAGTACCCTTGTTATGGCAACAGCAGCACCCGCAATGGCTGCGCCAAATATAAATTCATTATCAACGGTAGCACCGCATCAAGATTTTTTACCTAAGCTAGATGTTAGTATTAATGGTTCGTTTGAACCTTACTTCAATGGAAGCTTAACCTCAATCGTTGCTGGCAGTACGGATACTGCTGTGCAACCAAATACGGTTGATGTAATTGATAAAATCAAGGCACTAAAGGTTGCTCTTGGCCTACCTAATACTGCTGTCGCTGATATTTTCGGCATTTCAAGACAAGCACTACATGGCTACTTTAATACACCTAATTTCGCCAAGAATATTCGCTCAAAGACGCTTGAACGTTCTATTAAGTTGGAAGCAGTAACGCAGCTTATTAATAACCGTTTGGATAGAAGCCCTGGCGCACTTTCCAAAAATATTTCAGTGGAAGGACTTTCACTTTTTGATTTGCTAAAAAGCGATGAGTTAGAGTTTGATAAAATTGAAGCTGTTGTAGATTATCTTGCAGAAAAAATGTCCACATCAGGTAAAGCATTACCATTCAATCAGCAAACGCTACATGATCTTACAAGTTCAACATAGGCTGGGTTAATATTGGAATCTTTTGGATGCAAGTTATTTAACGAATTTAAATTAAGGCAGGGTGCCTACTTCAAGTCTTCAGTATTTCATATAGACTTGAGGAAAAAATGGATAGACTCGTATCCTAAAGCATCTAATCGTCAGAAGATTAAAACAGTCAAAAATGACTCTGTAATAGTATTAATATCTCAAGATTGCGACATCGCTTGCAAAAAAGATGAAACTGAAACAAACATCGAATTTTTAGCTTGTAGAAAAATTAAACCAAAAGAAGTTCATCCAGCAAATCAATTTGTAAACAGCGTAAGAAAACTTCATTTCCAACTAGGAGATGAATATTATGAAGCCAATACTGATTACATCCTTACGATCCCCAAGCAAGTATTTTTCAAAACACTTTCTGACTTGGAATTTAACGTTGAAGAATTACTTTATGCGCCTGATGATGTTTTGCAGTCTTTTAAGGTTTGGCGCACCAACAGATACTCAAGAACAGCACTACCGGATAACTTCAATACTAACTTAAAACCTGTTACAGACGAATTCATTCCTCAACTCACAGAAGTATCACTTGATGAAAGCGGTAAGAATTTTATAAGGGCTATTTACGTCCGCTTAAATTCTATGGATGAGCTGGACAGTTACACTTTTAGTTTTTTTGCTCTGCTTCGTTTCGACACTCCTGACGATACTTATTCTGACATTCAAGAAGTGATGGAAAACATGTGCCTGTCACTGGCCGAAATTAACTATACCGACGAGAGTGATAACTACGTTGGCCGTGATAGTGATACGTTAGTTTCCGACCTAACTAGCTATGTGCGATTTAACTTGGATACACATTCATTGGAAAATGGCGACTATGAGCCAGAACTACAAGAACTATAATTAAATCCTTCTCAACATCCCTTTCTACTTCTTCTCATTTTATTCTGGCGCCGCATCAATAAGCGTTTTGATGTAATCTAAAACTTTATCTAAAAAACAAAGGAAAAAAAGGCGTCCCCTTTATTCAAATCGTCGGTGACGGCAAAGTCGAAGGCATTAAAGTCATTAAAACCCGAATGGGTGAGCCTGATGCAAAAGGCCGTCGTCGTGCAGAGATGATTCCAGGTTCAGAAACTATTATCGAATGTGATGCCGTCATAGTCGCGTTTGGTTTCCAACCTAACCCACCAGAGTGGTTCAAAGACTTTGATATTCAAGTCAATGACTGGAATGGCGTGATTGCCTCTGACAAGTCTTTATACCCTTTCCAAACGACTAACCCGAAAATCTTCTCGGGTGGTGATATGGTTCGTGGTTCAAGTCTTGTGGTTGAAGCGATTGCAGAAGGTCGCGCAGCCGGTGAAGGTATTTTGGACTTCTTAGACGTTTAAGTCCTTCCAACCTACCAGGCCTGGTTAGTTTAATCAGGCAATATTAAAAAGCCCGCAAGGATTTTCCTTCGCGGGCTTTTTTATTGCTAATAAAACACCCCCTACACAATCTGCCTCATTGCAAAACTAACTATGTATAATCACTTAACTTTTTAAATTTAACGTTTGATTTTAGGACGTATAAAAAGGTTTCTAATCCTGGAAACAATACACACACTATCCTATTTTTTAGATAAAACGGCATTATTAGACACCGTTTAAATACATTTTATCTAAATTTTAGGACGTCTAATAATAGCTAGGTATTAAATGATCTCAAGACGCACAGCAATAATACAGTTTCTATCTACTCTATCAGCTTTAGCTTTGTCCTCAAAAAACACTTTCGCATGTACATTTCCCTCATCTAATCCAGAAACAACCCCCTGTGTCAGGATAGTTGTCCGGTCTTCATTTCATAAAAGTTAAACTTAAACAGTGGGCGGAAAGTGGTATTAAATGTCCAAGTATTCACCCGAAAGAAAAGAAGCCGTAGTCAAAAAGTTCTTCCCATCATTAAGTCGTTCGGTGACTGAGTTGGTTGTAGAAGAAGGTATTTCAGCACAGACATTGTACAATTGGCGTAACGAATTAAACGTCGATGGATATGCAATGCCTTTAAATGGAAACAAGCCTGAACAGTGGTCATCCCAAGCGAAATTTGCTGTGGTGGTAGAAGTCACCCCGTTATCTGAGGTCGAGTTAAGCCAGTACTGCCGAGAAAAAGGTCTATTGGTTGAGCAGGTTAAAGAGTGGCGTGCCGCCTGTATTAACGGTAATTTAAGTGAAACACAGCGTCAGCGTGTAGAGAAAAAACACAGCCGAGAAGATAAAAAACGCATTAAACAGAGTCGTCGTGT
>VCMI01000154.1 GCA_006222135.1 Thiomicrorhabdus sp.
TAATGGCGGGACAAGTAACCGCTGCTATAGAAGAAGCCGATTCGATTATATTTTTAGTCGATGGTCGTCAGGGGATTGTCTCTGCTGATGAAAAGATTGCAAAGTATATTCGTCAGTTTGATAAACCTATCCAGGTTGTCGTTAATAAGGCGGAAGGTCATGATCATGATGTGGCCACCTCTGATTTCTTTCAACTTGGGTTAGGTCAGCCGTTAGCGATTTCTTCTGCGCATGGTGATAACGTTACGGTATGTATGGAGCAGATTCTTGCAAAACTTCCAGAATCAGAAGCCTCGACTGAATCAGATCTAGACAGTCACCCTGGAATTCGTGTTGCCGTTATTGGTCGTCCGAATGTCGGAAAATCAACTTTGATTAACCGCATGATCGGTGACGAGCGTGTGGTGGCATTTGATCTGCCAGGCACCACCCGAGACAGTATCTTTGTTCCCTTTGAGCGCGATGGTCAAGAATATACTTTGATTGATACGGCGGGCGTAAGACGTCGTAAAAACATCTCAGAGAAAATTGAAAAATTCAGTATTGTCAAAGCCATTGAAGCGATGGGTGACTCGCATGTTGTCATTTTAGTGATTGATGGTTCAGAAGGTCTAACCGACCAAGATTTAACGTTATTAGGCTTAGCCATTGAGTCTGGACGTGGCTTAGTACTCGCTGTTAATAAATGGGATAACTTATCGGAAGAGCAACGTAAAAAAGTGAAACATGAATTAAGTTTCCGTTTATCGTTTGCGGAGTATGCAAAACAACATTTGATTTCTGCATTACACGGTACGGGGGTTGGTGATCTTTTTAAAACGGTCAAAGCTGTGCATATGGCGGCCTTCAAAAGAGTTTCAACCTCTGATTTAAACCGAGTATTAGAGCAGGCTGTTTTAGATCATCAGCCGCCATTAATTTCTGGGCGTCGTGTTAAATTGCGTTATGCGCATTTGGGTGGGCTAAACCCACCTCGTGTCATTGTGCATGGTAGTCAAGTAGATAAACTGCCACAAGCCTATGTACGTTATTTAATAAGCGTATTCCGTAAAGCTTTCCAGTGGGTTGGCACACCGATTACGATTGAATTTAAAGCCACTGTTAACCCTTTTGAAGGGCGTAAGAGCAAGCAGTTGCAATACAAAGTCAAAGCTGATGTCTCTTCTGCTTTTAAAGCCAAGAAAAAGATCGCTAAGAAAACACAGAAAAACGTAAATAAGAATTTAGCTGAGACGCTAGATAAGATTGACGGGCTAATCTCTTGATAACAGTTGCTAGCCCGCTCACTCGATCTCTATTTTTTCTAATTAATCCAACTCAACTCAACCTAATAACCCATTCACCCTAACTTCATTAGAGAGCTAAGACCATACTATGAGTGCAAAACCGATAAAACGTATTCGCGAAATTCCATACAACTACACCTCTTTTTCGGACAAAGAAATTGTCCTAAGATTTATTGGTGAGTCGTGTTGGCAGACGATTCAGTCTCTTCGTGAATCGCGCAATACAGGGCGCTCGGCACGAATGCTGTTTGAAGTATTGGGGGATATGTGGGTCATTACGCGTAATCCATATATTCAAGGGGACTTAATTGAAAACCCTAAAAGACGTGATGCCCTTATAAAAGCGCTCAAGCATCGTTTAAAGGAAGTTGAGAAGCGCTTAAATAACAATAAAGTGGCCGAGCAACTTTTAGACGACGTGAAAGAGGCTGTTACTAAGTTTGCAGACTGGTTCCCTCAGCAAATTCTTCTGCGTGCTAAAGTGACCAAACGTCTTAAAAAAGTATGTCGTGAAGATAACATCGATTTTGATGGTTTAGCACGCGTTGCACATGCAACCGATGCGACGGATTGGCGTGTGGAATTGCCGTTAGTCGTTCTTAAACCCGATACTGAGCAAGAAACCATAGAGATGGTTGAAGCGTGTATTGAATTAGGTTTAACCATGATTCCGCGTGGTGGAGGAACCGGTTATACCGGGGGTGCCATTCCATTGCACGCTGATACGGTTGTTATCAATACTGAGAAGCTTGAATATTTGGGGTTGGTAGAGCAGGTTGAATTGCCACAAATTGGTAAGGTTGCCACCGTTAAAACAGGGGCGGGAGTGGTGACACGCCGCGTCTCTGAGCAAGCGGAACGTGCAGGTTATGTCTTTGCAGTCGATCCAACCTCTCAAGATGCCTCGACGATTGGCGGTAATATCTCGATGAATGCCGGCGGTAAAAAGGCGGTATTGTGGGGAACGACGCTGGATAACTTAGCCTCATGGAGGATGGTCACACCAGATGCGAAATGGTTAGAAGTTGAACGTCTTAATCATAATTTGGGCAAGTTACAGGATCAGAAGACCGTTTTATTTGATATTCGTCGTTTTGAAAAAGATGGCGTTACTCAAATTGGCGAAACGGAACGTTTAGAAATTCCAGGCTCTGGATTTAGACAATCCGGTCTGGGTAAAGATGTTACTGATAAGTTTTTAAGTGGTTTGCCGGGTGTTCAAAAAGAGGGTTGTGATGGTTTAATCACTTCTAGCCGATTTATTGTGCACCGCATGCCAAGCCACACTCGTACCGTTTGTCTGGAGTTTTTTGGTACCGATCTAAGTGTTGCGGTGCCTGTCATTGTCGAAATTCTTGATTACGTTGAATCTAAGAAAAAAGAAGGCATTTTGATTGCCGGACTAGAGCACTTAGATGATCGTTACATTAAGGCCATTAAATACAATACCAAAGCCAGTCGTAAAGAACTGCCTAAGATGCTGTTGTTGGCAGATATCTGTGGTGAGAATGGCTTTGAAGTTTCAAATACTTGCACTGAAATTGTGGCGCTTGCCAATAAGCGAAATGCGGAAGGTTTTATTGCCGTCAGTGAAGAAGCTCGTAAACGTTTCTGGTTAGACCGTTCTCGTACGGCGGCGATTTCAGCGCATACTAATGCCTTTAAAATCAATGAAGATGTTGTTATTCCATTAGATAAATTGAATGAATATAATATCGATATTGAAAAAATCAATATTGAAATGTCGATCAAAAATAAGATCGATATCCTCGACGCTTACATTGAGTACTTTGAAGGTGATATTCCAGAGTTTGTTCAAGCAGATGATTTTGAGGATATCTCAGGCCCAACCAACTATTTCAAAGGTAAGGTCGAAGAGACCCTTGCACACTTCAAAACGGTCAAAGGGCGCTGGTTAGCAAAACTTGAACACCTAGAAAGTCCTGCAGCAGAGCACTTAGATTTATTACCAGAAGAGTCTCATGCGAATGTGCGTGAGGGAGATACCATAGCGAGTCTGTTTTTAAGACGTGAAACTATTTTGTCACACCGTAAAGAAGTGAAAGAATTTTTGGCGAACACCTTCCTGGGGCATGATTTTGCAGCATTGCATAAACGTTTAGATAGCATTCACGCCGAGATTCGTACTACACGATTGTTTGTTGCTTTACATATGCATGCCGGTGATGGAAATATTCATACGAATATACCTGTGCATTCAGGCAACTATGAAATGGTGCATCTAGCCGAAGGTCTTATCGATCGTATTATGGAAATATCCCAGCGTTTAGGTGGGGTTATCTCTGGGGAACATGGCATTGGTTTAACGAAGTTTAAGTATTTAGAAGCGTCTAAGGTTGAAGCTTTTGGTAAGTATAAAAACAGAATAGATCCTAATGGTTATTTTAATAGAGGTAAGTTGATGCCGGGTTCAAGCCTGGATAATGCCTACACGCCTTCCTTAAGTTTGGTCAATCAGGAAGCGATTATTTTAGAAGCCAGTGAAATTGATGAACTGAATAATGACATCAAAGATTGTTTGCGTTGTGGTAAATGTAAACCTGTTTGCCAGACTCATATCCCAGGCGCCAACATGCTTTATTCGCCTCGCGATAAAATCTTGGCAACGGGGCAAGTTATTGAGGCCTTTTTATATGAAGAGCAGACTCGTCGAGGGATTTCATTCACACATTTTGAAGCAATGAATGATATTGCCGACCACTGCACCACTTGTCATCATTGTGAAACGCCTTGTCCCGTGGATATTGATTTTGGGGATGTCTCTATCCGCATGAGAAATATTCTGACGACTATGGGCAAGAAACGTTTTTCATTGACCACTAAAATGGCGTTGTTCTTTTTAAATACCAAGCAACCGTTTACGATTAAGCTTTTAAGAAAAGTCATGATTGGTTGGAGTGCCGTTGGGATTACCTTTGCGCATCGTTTGGCAAAAATGTTTGGTCTATTTGGTCGTAAATCGGCTCTGCCTGCTAAATCTAGCAAAATTGCGCCGATTGAACAGCAAGTGATTAACTTTGTACGTAAGCCTTTGAATACCGGGCCTAACCAACCGACAGTGCGTGCATTGTTAGGTTTGGAAGAATCCAATATGGTACCGATTATCAGTAACCCAAAAAAGGTGACTGATGATTCGGATGCGGTCTTCTATTTTCCGGGTTGTGGTTCAGAAAGGTTATTTAGTGATATAGGGTTAGCCACCATTGCCATGTTGTCTGAAACAGGCGCACAGACGGTTTTACCACCAGGTTATCTATGTTGTGGTTACCCGCAGACGGCGGCTGGCGAGGCTGAGAAAGGGGCTCAAATAACTGCGGAGAATCGAGTGCTGTTCCATCGAGTTGCAAATACGCTTAACTATCTAGATATTAAAACGGTTATTGTCTCTTGTGGTACTTGTATGGATCAACTGCTTAAATATGAGTTTGGACGAATTTTTCCAGACTGTCGCCTACTGGATATCCATGAATATTTGCAAGAAAAAGGGGTGAGTTTGGATAATGCGACAGGGGTAAAGTATCTCTATCATAAGCCGTGTCACGATCCCATGAAACAACAAGAGGGTACTCAGGTTATTAAGGACTTACTGAAAACGGAAGATGTGTTGTTCTCTGATCGTTGTTGTAGTGAAGCGGGTACTATGGCAACCTCTAGGCCGGATATTGCGGAGCAATTGCGTTTCAGAAAAACGATCGAACTACAGAATGGTATTCAGGAGCTAACCGGTGAAACGAAAGCGGATAAAGGCAACGTTAAGATATTAACGTCCTGTCCTGCTTGTCAGCAAGGTTTGAATCGTTATGAAGGTGAGACGGGATTGAAAACGGATTATATTGTTGTCGAATTGGCTAAGAACTCATTGGGTGATCAATGGCAGAAAGATTTTGTTAAGCAACTTAAATTAGATGGTGTTGAAAAAGTTCTACTTTAGAATTAAATTTAAAAATAGCATGCATAAAAAAGGCGCTTATTCATTAATAAGCGCCTTTTTTTATGTGGTCCACATTAATCATGGATGCTTGGTTTTAATAGATCACTGACCAAATGTTTAAAGTGACCAGGCCTGGTCACTTTAAAGAGGGACTATTTAGCCGTTTGCGCTGCATAGAAAGCCGCCAGGTCTGTAATCTCTTTATCCGTTAAGCCTTTAACAAATGGCGCCATAGTGGCGTTTTTACGGAAGCCATCACGGAAGTCTTTTAGTTGCTTTTCAAGATAGGTTGCATGCTGACCCGCTAGGTTTGGAAAGTTTGGCACCATACTGTTTCCAGTTGCTCCGTGGCAACCGACACAAGTGACAGATTTAGCAGGGGCTTCCATAGCGCTGGCTGAAGCAGAAAATAAGAAACTCGCTGTGACAGCTGTCATTAATAATTTTTTCATAATCGTTCTCTTTAAATTTAAATATTTGAAAGTTTCATTTATGTTATTTAAAGCCATGTCTACTTGTAAATCAAGCTACAAACTCAAAGAGTTTAATTTGGCGTCTCTTTAATGGGATAAATTGAAGGCAAAAAAAAACCGCCCGAAGGCGGTTTTTTCACTGAAACTCTATAAATTATAGAGAAGCAGTGTAAGCAGCGATATTTTCGATGTCTGCGTCAGAAAGACCAGCAGCCATTGGAGCCATCATAGAAGTCATAGGACCTACCTGCTCACCATTTTTATATTTGTGTAATTTAGCAACGATATCTGCTGCTGCTTGTCCCGCTAGTTTTTGACCAACGCCACCTTCAGCAGCCATACCGTGACAACCTACACATGTAGCATAAGAAGCTTGACCAGCATTTGCATCACTAGCTTGAGCGGCTGCACCAAAAGAAACTAATCCAGCCGCAGCTAGAGCAATAATTGTATTTTTCATGATGTACTCTCCAAAGCACTATTTAAATGGTTCGGGTCTTTCGACCCTGGTGCCTATTACAGTTGAAAAGTCCTTCTGAGTCAAGATAGAAGAGTTGAGCAATCCTTAATATTTGCTAGAAATATGCATTAATTAGTAATATGAGGTCTAAAGCATTGATGGAAGTTAGTTTTTGTCTGATACATTCAAGTCGTAAGTGCAACAGTTTTAATTTCCCAGAACACCTCATTAGAGTSKTCKWGTCGTCGTGT
>VCMI01000155.1 GCA_006222135.1 Thiomicrorhabdus sp.
ACACGACGACTAGTGGCGGCAACGACGTTCCTGACCAACTGGTGCAGAGAGGTCGAAGAGTCAACTATTCCCGCCTTTATGGCTTTTGCAAAAAACGGTCAAAAGACATTGGTCTGGAATTATTCACTTTGTCGAGTCGCGTATTAGCAACGGTATTTTGGAAGGCATTAATAGTAAGGTGCAATTAGCCAAAAGACGCGCCAGAGGCTATCGCAATATCGGGAATTTCATCAACATGATTTATTCCTATGCGGAAAACTGAAATTCAACTACCCACTCTATTTCACATAGAGCCTATTTTTTTGCTTTCATCATAAAAAACAATTGCCTAGGGGCGGCTTTAATTTAGCCTGAGATTTCAATTTCTTTGAAAAACCCTATGAACCTGATCCAGATAATACTGGCGTAGGGACAGGCTAAATACATTGTGTTACATTTTCACCTGGCGTTCGATTCAAACATATACTCGCCACATTTTAATGCACTAGCTTTCTGTATTCCTGTCCTTTTAAAACTTTTAAAAGGAACAAATCCATGCGATTTAAGTTTAACCCCATTCAAGCAGCGATATTGACCTGCTTAATCCCTGCTACCAGTTATGCAAACAATTCTACTGAAAATTTAGCACCCGTTATCGTCACCGCAGATCTGCGTGAAACTTCTGAGCAAGATATTCCTGCGTCGGTCACGGTACAAACACAAGCGGACTTGCAAGACCAAGGTGCGATGCACTTTGAAGATATTTTACTAAAAACACCTAACGTCAATTACTCTGGACAAAGCTCTCGTGCTCGCCACATTCAAATCCGTGGCATGGGTGAACGTGATGAATATACTGGCGCACCCAATGCCAGCGTCGGTTTTGCCATTGATGACATCGACTTTAGTGGCATTGGCATGGTTGGCAACTTGTTTGATGTTAAACAGGTTGAAGTACTTCGTGGCCCACAAAATACTCGTTATGGCCAAAGTGCGATTGCTGGATTAATAAACATTCAAACCAATGATCCTACCGCCTACCGTGAAAGCATGGTTGAAGCGAGTGCTGGTCAAGACAATCTCAAAGAACTGGGCATTATGACCAGTGGCCCATTCAGCTCTAAAGAAAACGCACCTCAATATAGAATTTCTCTATTCAAACACACTAGCGATGGCTTTCGCACCAATGAAACCTTAAACCGTACAGACACCAATGGCCGTGATGAATTGAATCTGCGCACTAAATTTCGCTTTACGCCAAACCCAGACACTCAAGTAGATGTTTCTCTTATTCATGCCGATTTAAATAATGGTTATGATGCTTGGTCACGTGACAACAGCTTTACAACTCATTCCAATAAGCCTGGAAAAGATACTCAACTGTCGAATGCCGGCTCGATTAAGGTTGTTTCTAAAGCCAACCCTAATTATGTTTTAACCAGCAAGACCAGCCTGGCGAATTCAGACATGCATTACTCTTATGATTTGGATTGGAAAGATTACAACCCACAAGAAAGTAACGGAACGTTTTCTAATAACCAGCACCGCAGTACTTTTAGCCAAGATCTCAGGCTCACCTCTAAAGACACTAGTAAAATTTTCAATGGCACAACCGACTGGCTGATTGGCATGTATTTTTCAAGCCTAGAAGAGACCAATATACGTAAAGAAAGATTCCAGACTTGTTATGGCTGGCCGTGTCAACCAGAAGGTCCTGATATCTATAATAGTGATACGAACAGCACATTTGCCAATCAGAAACTAGCCATCTATTCCCAGCTTGACCAAACCATCAACAGCAAGACTACGCTAACCTATAGCGTGCGAGCAGAAACTAACCGCAAAGATTTTCATCAAGACAAAAGAAATTTTGGTGCTGCTTTCGATTATACAATCGATCCACCAGGCCCTCACGCTCCATACGACTACACATTGACAGATAACCATAACCCAAATGAAAATCTATGGGGTGGTTCTATCGTATATTCATATAAATACAACAATAAACACACAGCATTTGCAGGGGTGACTAGAGGCTATAAAGCTGGTGGATTCAACACTGGTCAATCATTAGGCCAAAACCTAACGTTCAACTCAGAAACACTATACAACTATGAGATTGGATTAAAATCGAACTATGAAAAATATGGTTTAAAAACAGCCACAACCTTTTTCTATATGGATCGTAAAAACCCTCAGTTTGACGGATACACTTACGAACCTAACAGTGCAGAATGGATTTTCTATACAGAAAACTTAGATGCTGCACAAAACTACGGAATTGAATCTGAATTCTCATGGCAAGCAACAAATAAACTCAATGTATTTGGATCAATTGGATTGATCAGAACAAAAGTTCAAGGCACTCCCTACAATACAGGGCTGACAATGAGCGGACGCGAGCAATCCCAAGCGCCTAACTATCAAATTAACCTAGGAGCTAAATATCGAGGCTCTAACGGTCTTTATGCTCAGGCTGACATAACGGCACTAGACAAATTTTATTTTGATAACGCTAATAACTTTGAATCTAATTCATACCATCTTATCAATGCTCGTTTAGGCTATGAAACAGAGCAATATGAAATATATCTCTGGGGAAAAAACCTAACTGACGAGGTTTATGCAACTCGTGGTTTAGAGTTCGATCAATGGGATGGTGACGGCACGCAACAATTTATTCGCTTAGGTGACCCAAGACAACTAGGTATTACCGCCAGAGTATATTTCTAACTCTCTGTTAAGCTAAGGGCTCTATTGAGCCCTTTTTTATAGTTAAATATAAAGGAACTAACCCATGAAAGTCTCTGTGGATATCAGCATGTACCCTCTACGTGAGAAGTACTGCCAACCGATTATTGATTTTATTGAACGTCTAGCACAAAATCCGAGCGTAACGATTCAGCGCAACAGTATGTCGACCCATCTCTATGGTAACTATCGCGATGTAATGGACACTTTGGATTCGGAAATGCTCAAGGTCTTGGAACAGATTCCGGAGACGGTTTTTGTGATCAAGTTGATTGGCACAGACCGAGAGAAGGCAAACATCCATGCTTGCTGAAGAAAACCTAATCTCCACTGTTTTTAATGCTCTATTGGCGCAATCAGGCTGGGAGTGGTTAGCGGCAAGCCTAGGGATTATTTATGTGATTCTGGCGGCGAAAGAGTCTATCTGGTGTTGGCCTACAGCCCTTGTAAGCACCGTCATTTTTACGGTTTTGTTCTGGGAAGGCCAACTGCCTATGCAAGCGATTTTGAACGCTTACTATATGGGCATGGCGGTTTATGGCTTTATACTCTGGCAAAAACATGCAACCACTGAAGACGACCTCAGAATATCGAGTCGTCCACTCAAATTTCATACACTCTTTATCAGCGCTGGAATCGTTTTAACAGGCCTAATTGGTCTCTATTTATCTAGCATTCCGGAAAATCGCCTGCCCTATTTAGATGCCGCTGTTACTGTGTTTTCTGTAATGAATACAGTTTTAATGGCACGTAAGGTATTGGAAAATTGGCTTTATTGGATTGTTATTAATTTGGCTGCGATTGCACTCTACTTCCAAACAGGCTATTACGTCACGATTGTTATGTTTATGGTTTATTTTGCATTAGCGATTTATGGTTATAAAAGTTGGCGAGCACTACGAATCCAGGCTCATACTGCGTAATAGAAGCAAAATAACTCATCAAGCTGATGAGTTATTAAAAGCTGACAGAGTGTCCCATCCACTTCTCTAAATCTGATTCACCCAGTACATTCATAACAAACAACAACAATCGATAAACATCCCGCACTGATTCCAAATCGGGCATAGCGTGTGATTGCGTGTAGATAGTCTTAAATACGTCCAACTGCGATTGGTCTAACAGATATTCAATTAACACTAGCTCAAGCTCTCTTGGCCCCCAAACCAGAGCATCTAAATCAATTAAACTCAATTCACCACTGTCAGTCACTAAAAATTGATCCCAACGCAAATCCGGCATAATGGGATGAAAAGCTTCAACCCTTATACTAGCAACCTGCGTCAGAACTTTATCTAAAATCACTGGATCAATGTTTTGCGCCTTACCCAAAACCGCTAAGGTTTCAGACAAGGCGCCACCCCACAAATCTATAGACAACTGTGGTGCGTATAAAGGCCCAAAAAAACTTTGAGTTTGTTGGTGTAAAGCGGCAAGATGATGGGCTAGTTGCTCGACATGGTCTGCATTAACTTTACTTGATTCAATGGCTCTGCCATTCACAAATTCGGTTAACAAAAAACCGCTTTGTCTAACGCCATTTCCTGAGCCTGCCGCAATTAACCGTGGCGTTTTTAAAGGTGTTGCCCCCTTAACTATCTGATAAACAGCGTCATAACGACCAAGATTAGCGACAAAATCGAAAGCAAATAGGGATTGCATCGCTTGCCAAAACGGCGAATTGTGTACATCCTCAACAGAGCAGACTTTAAGCACGCAATTTAACTCTGCATAATCAACTCCATAAGAACATGACCAGGCCTGGTGCGTACTGTCTGCAAACAGAGTTGGTAGCAGAGCCGCCGTATGGCACTCTTTTAAAACGGCATGATGTTCTATTGCAATTCGACTCTGTAAACTAACGGGTAGTGATCTATTCATAGACACTGATATTAACATGAATTTTTGGGCCTTTATTCACAAGAAAGCGCTTTCATACTGAATTAACATCCATAAAAGGGCTTTTTTTGGATATAATCCTTTGGTTAAAATATCAGGTCACATAATAGAAACACGAATTAAATAGACTCGTGGCCGGCATAGCTGGGACTAAAAACAAATAACGAAATCGCTTAAAAAGACAGACAAAGGACAATCATATGAACTTAGATCAAGCTCGATTTTTCATGGTAGAACAACAAATTCGCCCATGGGATGTCCTTGACCCAAAGATACTTGACCTATTCATGGACGTACCCCGTCACCTTTTTGTTGAAGCCGGCAATGAAGGCCTTGCGTACAGCGACATTGAACTGCCTATTGGGCAAGATCAAACCATGATGTTTCCAAGAGTTGAAGCTCGACTATTGCAAGCTTTAGACATTGAATCAAAAGACAATGTCTTAGAAATCGGCACAGGCAGTGGGTTTTTAACGGCGTTGATTGCCAATCTTGCTCAAAATGTGACAAGCGTTGAACTGCATGAAGAGATTCAGGAAACGGCAAAAACCCGCTTAGCCAACTTTGACAATATCAACTTTGAAACAGGTGATGCCAGCTCTGACTGGAAAGATGGTCAAGAGTATGATGTTATTGTATTAACGGGTTCGGTGGCTGAAATCCCACAAACCTACAAAGAAAAATTAAAGCTTGGCGGTCGTTTAGGTGTCATTGCAGGACATTCTCCAGCAATGGTTGCACAAGTACTTACTCGTATTAGCAACCAAGAATGGGAAGTAGAAACATTGTTTGAAACAGACCTAGCGCCTTTGACTAACGCTGGAAAAAAAGCCGCTTTTACGTTTTAAACCTCGCTTGAATATGGTCAGATAAGCATCTGACCATCTCCCCCTTCTCTTCACTTTAACTATCTAAACAGCATTATTTCTATTCGGCCTACCGCCCAACACGCATGCCGCCTACATAATCAACAGTCATTCAGAACACCTATCAACGACCCGTAAGATCATTATCTATACGCACCCTGCATTAGTAAAAACCTATCATGGCCATAAAATTATTCAATCATACCCCTATCAGTTTTCTATAGAATTATCATCCATATAGCTATTTCCATACATTTAATAACGAATATCTGTAATTTTAAGTAGGCATCCAGACAGCCCTATTCACTCTGTCTTTAAAGCGATACCTTCTTTTAAGAGCTAATTTTAAAACACTTTAATTGAATCGACTTTAGAGTTGATTCTGTTTATTTTCACGCCTTCTTTAAAGGAATAAAGATGAAGTTTAAAACCTTTTTATCCCCTTTATAGCGCTCAGTTTTAATCAGGTAGCCCTGGCTGAACCATTAAATTCTGCAACGAGTCCAGCTTCTTTAGCCTGGCAGTGTGCCGCTTGTCACGGTACCAATGGTCAAGAATTTACAGAAGCTATGCCAAGTTTAGCCGGAATGCCTGCTGAGCAAATTATTGAATCTATGATGGCCTTTAAAAAAGGTACGCGCCCAGCCATTATTATGGATCGTGTTTCACGCGGTTATACCGATGATGAAATCAAAACGATGGCGTACTTCTTTACAAAACAACCTTTAAAACAGTGGGATGATACCACTCTAGCGGAATCGGTAGCAGCACAAGCGGCAGGATCTATAGGAGCGCCAAAATGAGCCAACTTGAAAATAAAACCTTTGACCAAAAAGTCACTCGTCGTGATTTGATTAAACTGTTTGGTGCAAGTGCCGTGGCAGCCTCTGGAATATTTGGTGCAAGTTCACAAGCCTTTGCCAAATCTGCGGCGCACGTTGTTATTTTGGGCGGCGGAATCGGTGGTTCAACCTTTGCTAAGTATCTTCGATTTGCAGATGCCGATGTCAAAATAACCATTATTGAACAGTATCCTGAATACATCACCTGCTTAAGAAGTAATGATGTTATTGCAGGTATGCATACCCTTGATGAATTAACCTTTAACTTAGAAACGATTAAATCAAAATACCACGTCAATGTGGTCATCGATACTGTCGTGGGTGCTGACTTCAATAAGAAAACAGTACGCACTGCGAAAGGTGATAACTTTAGTTATGACAAGTTAGTTGTTTCGCCTGGTATCGACTTTAAGTTTGAAGATTATGAAGGTTATGACGCTGAATTGGCCGCAACAGACTTTCCACATGCCTATAAAGCGGGTCCTCAAACGCTTAAATTAAGAGAGCAAATGTTGAATATGCGCCAAGGTGGAACCGCCATTATTGCTCCACCGCAAAACCCTTTTCGCTGCCCTCCTGGGCCTTATGAAAGAGCTTCATTCTTTGCTGAATATTTCAAAAAGCACAACCCTACTGCTAAGCTGATCGTTTTAGACCCTAAAGAGCGCTTTACAAAAGATGTTCCTTTCAAAAAAGCCTGGGAAAGATTGTACGGTTATAAAAGTGATAACGCTTTAATTGAATGGGTAGCAGGTTCTGAGGGTGGTCGAGTCGTGCGTTTAGACGCTGCAACCAAAACAGTTGAGACGGATGGTGGAGACTTTAAAGCTGATTTAATTAATATTATTCCTAATCAACGTGCAGGGGTTTTAGCACAGAAACTAGGCTTAACCAATGCTTCTGGCTGGTGCTCTATTGACCGTTACAGCATGGAGTCTGAACTGCACAAAGAAGTCTACGTTTTAGGTGACAGTGCCATTGCCGACGCCATGCCTAAATCTGGTTTCTCAGCAAACTCACAAGCCAAGGTCTGCGCAAAAGCTGTGGCGGATACTCTTAAAGGTAAAAACCTAGAAGACCCTGTTTACGCGAATGTCTGTTATAGCCTAGCGGGTGAAAACTACGGGGTATCCATTGCCGCCGTTTATGAAGTTCGTGATGGCTTGATTCAACCAAAAGGTGAATCTGCGGGGGTCTCTGAGGTTACTGAACTAACAGCTCAGCCCATTCTAGAATCCGTTTATCAAAAGAACTGGCAACGTCAGTTTGTTAAAGACGTGTTCTCTTAATAGGCTCAAATAGAGACCTTTGCACGACTTAATGAACGAGTAAAATTGGTTAAAAGTCTCAACAGGAAAAATAATGAAAAATAATTTATTAGTCAGTACTATTATTGGCCTAAACGTATTCGCCATGAGCCAAGTAACGCATGCAAGTAGCACTGAAAAACCACAAGTTCCAGCTTGGACGGGTGCAGCACTTGCAGAAACCATCTCGGCCATGCCTAAAGGTGATATTCAGCGTGGCCAAGTGGTCGCCAAAGATATGATGTGTATTGCATGCCATGGTGAACAAGGTAAGCCTTACACGATGAATTTTCCGAGTATTCAAGGCCAGACCCAAGAATACACGATGAAAACCATGATTGATTATCGCGAAGGACGTCGTTGGGAAAGTTACAAACGCGCCGATGTGATGGTAAAAATTGCAGAAAACATGACAGATCAACAAATCGCGGATGTCTCTAGTTTTTATGCGGCGCAAACAACGACTGCCTGGCAAAAACCGACTGCAACCTATGAACAAGCCAAAGCACTGGTGACGACAGGAGACATGTCACGCATGGTTATGGCGTGCGCAGGTTGTCATGGTGCAGAAGGCCAAGGTAATGGCGTTACACCTGCATTAGCCGGGCAGATTCCACAATACTTTGTTCGGACGATGCAAGCCTTCCACGAGAAAGACCGTGTAAATGACGTTAATGGCATGATGGATCAGTTTACCAAAGGCTTAACACCCGAAGAGATCCAGGCTATCGCTGATTACTATGCCTCTCTAATGTGTTAGGCGACAATTAACTTGTCCTCCCGCATTGACTCATTAATTACCAAACTATAAAACAGTCATTGACTCATTTAAAATCAAACTTTAAATCGGGTTAAATGGGTGATGTATGAAAAAATTAATGAGTCTTTCTGCTCGGCGAGAAATGCTTGATGGTGTGAGAAATGCATATAACAAAGCTGCAAAACCAGAGAAAACTAAGATTTTGGATGGCTTTGCAGCAGCAACTGGATATGACAGAAAATACGCGATTCAACTACTTTCAAAAAACCAAATTTCACATCGGCTAAAAGCCCACCGAAGCGTCCTGGAGCGCAAGTATACGATGAACAGTTCGTTCATGCGCTAACTATCGTATGGAATACAGCAAATCAAATATGCTCTAAACGGTTAGTCCCTTTCATTCCAAATTTAGTAAGTGCAATGGAGCGTCATGGTCATCTTAGAGTTACGCAAGAAATTAGAGATAAGCTCTTAAAAGTAAGTCCTGCAACAGTTGACCGTTTACTTCAGACTGAACGACGAAGACATGCTGGTGGCATTAGCCACACCAAAACAGGCACGTTGCTGAAAAATCAAATACAAGTCAGGACGTTTGCAGACTGGGATGATGTATCACCAGGCTTTTTTGAAATCGACTTAGTTGCGCATTGCGGAG
>VCMI01000156.1 GCA_006222135.1 Thiomicrorhabdus sp.
ACACGACGACTTGCCAGGGCGAGACCACGGCACATCAACCGTCACCACTTTGCCATCGGTTGTTTTATCCTCGGCACAGCACAATGCAAAAACAATGGTGCTCAAAGAAGTTTAAATGCTGCCACTCACGTGTCACGGTGTCATGCACTGGACAGGCGACACCGGTCTCATCTGGAAAACGTGAGCCTCGGTCAAAACCGATATGTAGGTGAAGCTCTTTGCGAGTGCTTCCATCATCAGAAACGAAATGTCATTCACTTGCCAAGGCGATTGCAGGCCAAGAGCCATGCTAAATAAAGTAGTACTATTCATGGTGCTATTATCGCATTACCCACTACAAATCACATAGAGCCATCTGCACTGACTCGGGGCGAATACCTAAACCCTCAAACTGTTGAATCGCATGCTCACAAAAGTTCTCATCGGCAAATTGACGGGCTGAAACATTCAAAGAGTATTTGATATCCACACCACGACCCTGCCACTCCACAATATCCTTGCCTGCTTGTGTGATCATGGATGCACTCAACTCCCAAATCAAACCCGTCTCTTCTGCAACAGGGATAAAGGCGGCCGGAGAAGGTCCAACAGAACCATCCTCCATAATCCAACGCGCCAACACTTCAACTCCAATAGTTTTTCCCGTTTTAAGGTCCACCAAAGGCTGATAATAGGGTTGAATCAAACCTCTATTCAATGCACCTCGAAGTCGATTTTGTAAATCAACCATCTCTATTGCATGCTCGGCCATCTCTTGAGTAAAAAATGCCATATTTAAACCTTGGCTTTTAGCCTTGAACATGGCCGCATCAGCATGCTGAATCAATATTTCTGGCGTCACTCCGTCACGCGGATAAACGGCAACACCAGCCGTCGCACCAATACTCAACTTATGGCCATTGATTCGAAATGGTTCCTCTAACAACTGATTCATCTTCGCCACACACTCTTGAATCGACCATGTGTTCACCGAAAGCTTATTCACGAAGACGAACTCATCTCCCCCAAAACGGGCAATCTTAGCTTTCTGGGTGACTAGGCAGCTTTTTTTAAAACGCCTAGCCACTTCTTTAAGTAAAGCATCACCAACAGAATGGCCATGCGCATCATTCACATATTTAAAGCGATTCAAAATCAACAAAAAACACAGAAAAATGCTCATCCAGATCTGATTTTTCGTTATTTTCAATCAAATTAGATATGTAATCATTAATAAAACGACGATTCGGTAGATCCGTTAATGGATCATAAAACCCTAGGCGTTCAACTTTTTCAGAGGCTAACTTACGTTCTGTAATATCGATATTAATTGACCTTACACCAATAACCTCATTATTTGAGTTACTCACAGGGCCACATAAGTGCTCCAACCAACGAATTTCATTTCGTTTCGTTTTAATGCGCAATTCAATCTTCTCTGGACAGCCATTACAATTCACATTTTGAACATGAGAAAGCCAAGCAACCCTATCTTCTTCATAAATAATGGCATCCATAAAATTAGGCGTTTGATAAAAATCCTCTGGCGAATAACCCGTAATCTCCAACACGGCAGGTGAAACAAACTCATACTCACCCTCAACGGTTCTCACATAGGTAAACTCTAAAGAGAAATCTACAACTGCTTTAAAAAGAATACTTTCACGCTTTTGTATCGCATTAAGTTGAGTAATCCGCCCCCACAAACCTGCCAGCAAGACCACTACCAGCAATGGAACGACCCAATAATCCATTTGAAAATCATTCTGCACCAGGTGTAGTTGCACAAATGCAAAAGGCACAATCAAGATAGAGACCCAAAACAGAGCCTTTAAGTAGTGCGATTTAGCAGACACGGGCTGCATTACTCTTTCCATTCAATACTCATTTTATTCACTGTGGCCCACCTAGCTATAACTTATTCTGATACTAAAGTATCAATCAAACTGATAAAAAGGTCAAAGTCACATTTTTTATTTGCCGATAAGTAATCGTTATACTTGGATCTTCACACCACCTCAATAACGAATACATCTTTTATATCAACTGAAGTGGTTGACAGAGTTAATCCAACCTCCTATAATTCGCGCCACTATCTTATAGTGCCAGTGTGATGGAATTGGTAGACATGACGGATTCAAAATCCGTTGCTCGTAAGAGCGTGGCGGTTCGAGTCCGCCCACTGGTACCACTTTAAGTAATAGTTTAAATATCTTTATATTGTACGACTGTAGCTCAGTTGGTTAGAGCACTACCTTGACATGGTAGGGGTCGGTGGTTCGAATCCACTCAGTCGTACCAATTTATTATTAACTTTCAACAAGTTAACCAGACAAAAATCCTTTCATTACCCCGTATGACTGTCCCAGGTGACCAATAGGTGACCACCAACACTCTTGTACTCCTTGCTACATTCTATTCTCATTATTTTCTAGTCGAAAAAAACCCGACTCTGCGGGCTTATCAAACAAAACAAAAAACAATAAAATCTATGACTCTTTGGCTGGTGGAATAAATGCATCCTTCGGAGAAACCGTCGGCAACTGAAACCCGATACCCAATGGAAATCTACTAGCTACTAATTTTAAATATTCTCTCGCAGAGGAATATAAAATTGAACCTCCGTTATATCTAACCAAATTAAAATAATGAGTTTTCTGCTCTTCTGTCTCCTCACCTGAGACCAAAGTTACCTCAAAAAACCTACCATCAATACATCAAACTCAATGGGAAAGGTATTTAACTCTTGGTTGGTTTTGATATGTAATTCACCAACAAATCTTGAGGAGTCTTCAGAAGACCGATAAACCAACATGCTAGTATTTATCGCAACTTCTACACTTTCCTTCTGATCATACTCCTCAAGAAGCCCTTGACTGATATCAATAAAAAGCTTTTTATAATAACTTTCGCTAAGCTGCAGCGGGGGCAGCATTGCTTCTTGACCCATTCAACTCTCCCTCTATAAAAGTATCCATTATGATATAGTCCTGGCCATTGCTCACTTTTGGCAAGTTCGACTTATTAAGCTGACCCATTTTGAATATTGTTGTATCCGAAGATCTAGCCATTTTGTCACAAATAACTATATCAATATCAGCATCCAAAGCATGAGCAAACTTAGCTAGCGTATCAACGGTATAGTTAGCTTCACCTTGCATTACTTTGGTGATATAGGCAGGGGACGTCCCTACTTTTTCAGCAAGTTGTTTATTAGTTAAATTTCTTTTAATTCTCAGTTTTTCAATATCTACAGCAAATTGTAACGATAATTTATTTACTATAGATATATGAGTATTTTTTGTTTTAGATAAAGCTTTCTTAATAAAACTCATACAATTACTCCTAATTACATTTTGATTTCCATCAAACTTCAACATGTTCCTGTTCTTCCTGTTCTTCTTCTTGCTCCTCTTCTTGTTCTTCAATCCACTCACATTCTTTGTTAGCAATTTTGTCTAAAACAATATCGATTATCGAACCAACCTTTTTAATTTCTTTGTTTTGCTGCTTCTTATTTATCTTAATGTAACCATTTATGATAAGAATAGTTTTATTGGCCTCCAACTCAAAGCAATTAAGGCGAATCATGCCTTTTCTAAATTCATACATTCCTTTATGATCACCATAAATTTGCTTATAAACGCCCTCTCCGAGAGACTTAGGACTGTTAGCAACTTCTGTAATTCTTGACAGATAATCGAGAAACTTTTCAACATAGACTTCTGGATACTTCTGCTGACAYKWYKAMWGAAATCGTCGATACTTTGACCATCTAATAGATCAATGTAATGTAAATTACAAATACCTTTTCCAAGTAATATTATATTCAAATTTTAACTCACAGGTTAACTTATTTACACATTAATGTGAATAAAAGTTCATATGAACCACTATTTACACTCTTTTAATTTATTCATACAGATACTTCTGACACCCAACAAACGTTTCCCGAATGATCGCTGTCGAACCAAAGTAGTTTGCTGCATCCGTTACGCTATCGTATTTCAACTCTAGTAACGTGCGCATCTTGCTTGGTGATAACTCACCCACTCCATTTTGAACATACTTACTCAAAATAAAGTCTTGCTACTTTTTATCTGAAAAATGACTTTCAATAGCGTCATGTGCTTTTTTTACACGTTGCAAGCATCTAATTGTTTCAGCGGCATAGGCAACAAACGCCAACACATCACTATCCTGGGCATCGATCAGTTCTTTCATGCCTCTATAGCTTCTCTTTGTCATAACCGGCTTCTGACAAGTCATGTAGAGCTTTTCACGGGTCGTTGGATCACTCCAAATAACTCTTAGATGATCTTCGTTTTCAAAGAACTGTGGCAAGTCATCAAACATGCGCTGTTTGGCATACTCATTCACCATATCACACACCTTACCGGCATGTTTTTGCGTGGCACAAAATACAATGGCTTTCTCTTTAGGATTAATGCGATCCATCCAATACTCTATCCGCTTCTGTTCACGAGCATCATTGGTGATAATACGGTTAAAATCGCCTTCTTTTAAAGTATAGCTATAAACTGGCTCACCATAATAGTCGTAAGTATCCACATTGTCTTTACGCTTAGGTGTCGCAGTTAAGCCTAACTGCACCGCTGATGCGGAGTCGACCTTGAATGAATGTTTAGGTATTACCACGAAAGTGATTTAGAGCCAGCTTTCATATTTTCGTTGTACATCATTAAAATATTCGTATAGCTACACATATCGATATCCCCCTGTGTCAGGATAGTTGTCGCCTCTAGTTTTTATTAAAATAGAGGTCAATACTATGAGAAAAAGATACACGACATCCTTTACACRACGACTAATCCGTTGAGAAAGCACTGAGTCGAGATAGTCACACCTCATTTGCAGAAGTGGCACAATCGCTTGGTATTAGTCTACCCTCCTTAAAAACGTGGATTGTAAAAGCAAATAATCAGGAATTTGAAATGGCTTCGCAAGCAGATATTGATCAGGTCAATAACGAGAAACGTCCGCAAGATTGGACGCTTGATGAGCGATTAAGCATGGTTATTCAGTGCGCTTCTTTAGAGGATGAGGCGCTCAATACCCTTTGTCGTGTTCAAGGGCTCTATCCGCATCATGTTGCGCAATGGAAGGATAGCTTTATCAATGGAACCAGCCTTGATACAACCCCAGCGTTACCACAGGTCAAAACATTAAGACGGGAAAATAAAGCCTTAAAACAAGAGCTCAATCGTAAAGACAAAGCCCTAGCTGAAACCGCCGCGY
>VCMI01000002.1 GCA_006222135.1 Thiomicrorhabdus sp.
ACACGACGACTATATGTGCWCAYTGGGCAACACCTCTTTTGTGTAGGAACTTAAAAGGTAGCTTATCAACTGGCCTTTTTCAATTCCTATAGGTGTTGCACTTACTAGTTGAATCTATGTTTTAATTCCTTTCAAAACCAATTAATTAATGACCAGGCCTGGTCATTTGTTTTTTAAAACTTCATAATCCTAATTCATGCACTGAAAGAGTCATCAAAAATGAAAGCCGCCAAACTGTTTGTGAAATGTTTAGAAAATGAAAATGTAGAGTTCATTTTTGGAATTCCAGGTGAAGAAAATCTAGATATTATGGATGCATTACTCGATTCTGATATCAAATTCATCACCACTCGTCACGAACAGGGTGCGGCTTATATGGCCGATGTCTATGGCCGTCTAACGGGGAAATCTGGTGTCTGCTTATCAACTCTAGGACCGGGTGCCACAAACCTCGTCACAGGCGTTGCAGATGCTAATATGGATAATTCCCCCGTGGTGGCTATTGCAGGCCAGGCGGCGACCACACGACTGCACAAAGAGTCACATCAAGTGGTTGATCTAGTCAGTATGTTTAAACCGATCACCAAATATGCGATTCAAGTCTTAACCCCTGAAACGATTCCAGAAGTGGTGCGTAAAGCCTTTAAATTAGCAGAAGCGGAAAAGCCAGGCGCCACCTTTATTGATTTGCCGGAAAACATTGTTGAAATGGAGACCGATGAACAACCTTTACCCGTCAGTGATAATCGACTGACTTTCGCGGCTAATGTGCTTTTGAAAGATGCGGCCGTTTTAATTGAAAAGGCTAAAAACCCAATCATTCTCGTTGGTAATGGCGCGGTAAGAGCTCGCGCCAGTGAACATATTTTGGCCTTTGTGAAGACTCATAAAATCCCGGTCGTAAATACCTTTATGGCCAAAGGTGTTATTCCTTTTTCTCATGAAATGGCAATGGGAACAGCCGGTTTACAAAAAGGGGATTATGAAAATGGTGGTTTTTCTACAGCCGACTTAGTCATCTGTGTTGGGTTTGATATGGTTGAATATCACCCACACCTATGGAATCCAAATCGTAAACACACCATTATTCATATCGATACTAAACAATCCGAAGTCGATAATAGCTATATCCCTAAAATTGAGCTCATCGGTAATATTGGTAAAAACTTAGCCCGTCTCGGTGAAATGATTGAAAAGCCTATCGAATCAACCCAAATTGATTTCCTCTTGCGTAAAGCGGTAGTGGATGAGATGAACCGTTGTCATAAAAGTGATGCATGGCCTATGCTCCCGCAAAAAATTATTTGGGATTTGCGTACAGCGATGAAATCGACCGATATTGCGATTAGTGATGTTGGTTCCCACAAAATGTGGATGGCACGAATGTTTCGCTGTGATCAACCAAACACATGCATTATTTCCAATGGTTTTGCTGGAATGGGCATTGCAGTACCAGGTGCAATCGCTGCAAAGTTAGCCTATCCAGAGAAAGGTATCGTCGCAGTGACTGGCGATGCTGGTTTTTTAATGAATTCACAAGAGATTGAAACCGCGCTTCGTTGCAAGGCACCTATTGTTATTTTAATTTGGAACGATAGCCAATATGGACTGATTGAGTGGAAACAGCAACGTCGTTTTGGACGTTCAGCTTATATAGATTTTAAAAATCCTGATTTTGTGCAATATGCACAATCTTTTGGCGCAACGGGTGTCCGTATTGAGTCTGCAGATCAACTACTACCCGCTTTAAAAACCGCTTTAGAAAATCCAACCGTGACGATTATTGATTGTCCAGTAGATTACTCTCAAAATGATCGCCTAACGGCGTTATTAGGCAATGTTGTCTCCGAAATAGGTGGATAATTCTTAGTTTTATTTAACGGTATGGCTCTAAAAATTCACTCAACTATCCCAGCTGACCGGGTAATGTGAGTAGGATTCATCCATAAAGGAAATAACATGATTTATATAGAACGAAATGCCTCAGGTGAAATCGATAATATAGAGTTCGCTCCCGGAGAAAATCTTGAAGAGATCAGTTTACATGATCCTCAATTAACCGAATTCATCAAAAACTCACCTGATAGTGAAGCTATTGTGCAATCCGTTTTAAATCGTCTAGATTTGGATATGGTGCGTGTCATTGAAGATCTTATCGACATTATGATAGAGCGCGATCTAATTCGTTTTACCGACCTGCCTGAACCTGTTCAAAATAAACTCTTATTTAAACGTAAAATACGTAATATGAGTAATGAAACGACCATAATCGATGATGATGCACTTTTAAATCTATAAGCCTAAAGCCATTCAATCAGGCCTGTTATACCCTGCGGCATTACAAGACTATGAGAGCGCAGGGTCATATAATTAGATTAAGCTTACTAAAATGGCTTAATCCAAGTAAACGGTCACTTCCTCCACGGGTTTTCTTTTAGTGGTTTGATTCAAATTATTCAGTCGACACTCTGCACCCACTTTACCCATATACAATGCCGCTACCAAAGCGATCTCTTCCGACTCGATAGCCAATGCTTTATAACTACGATCATCGGTCAGGATAGGTCCTGTACTCCATTGAACACCTATCGACTGTTGCCAAGCCATCAGTTGAAAATTTTGAATAGCACATGCGCAAGCGGCATAATCCTCTTTAGCCGTGACTTGWATSTATCTTGGCTAAAACCTGCCCGACTACAATAATTTGTGGGATGCCCATAAATTTTTCAACGGCTTTAGTATATAATTTTTGGTAGGTTATAGAGCCACACTCTGCATTTTTAGACGCTCTATTATCGGCATAGATATCCGCTAATTTTTGTTGCTTGTCTTTACCAATCACCCAAAAACGCCAAGGCTGGGTCAATTTATGATTAGGCGCCCATATTGCGGCCTCTAAACACTGCTTTATTTCTAAACCGGTTAAAGGATTTGTTTGTAAAGGTAAAAATTGATAGCAAGTTCGTCTTGCTTGAATTAGGGCTCTTAATTGAAATGTTTGCATAATGACTTCAGTATTTTTTAGTTTTTGAATAAACTTTATTATGTCGTATAATCACTCAAATAAATATGCAATAACCCTTAAAAACCTCTTCGTAAGGCCTTGGGATAACTTGTGTTAAATTGTGGATAAAACTCGTAAAAAACCGTTTTGTCTTTTTTATCCACAAAACGCCCACACTTACACACATGCTTTATCAGACGCTATATACATATCTTTATCACAAGACAACTCTTTGAAAACAAACTTAAAATTGAACTTGTCTACAGATATTTGCTTCACCAAGAGTAATAAGAGGAGGTTATATATACTAAAAGAATACATTTAAGTAAGGAAAAGTTATCGCCTGTTTTTCTTATTTTAGAAAAAACCTTTAATCAAAAGACACCTAATTTATGACCCTAAATGAACTCAAATATATTATTGCTGTCGCAAAAGAAAAACATTTTAGAAAAGCCGCAGAGAGTTGTTTTGTTAGTCAACCTACTTTGAGCATCGCCATTAAAAATTAGAAGAAGAGTTAGGGGTTATTTTATTTGAAAGACGAAAACAGGATGTTTTGATTACACCCGTTGGTAATCAAATTATTAAATTGGCGGAAGAGATACAGGAACGCAGTACAAACATCAAAACCATTGCAAAAGAATCCCAAAGTGATCTTTCAACAGAATTAAGAATTGGTGCCATCTATACGATTGCGCCTTATCTATTGCCTGACCTGATTCCTAAATTTCATCAATTAGCGCCTAAAATTCCCTTAATAATTGAAGAAAATTACACACATGTCTTAGCTGAGAAGTTACAAACTGGTGAAATTGATATTGCCATTCTTTCATTACCTTTTGACGAACCCAATATTGAAACCCTAGCGCTCTATAGAGAACCCTTTAAAGCAATTGTTCCCAAAGAACACCCTTTTGCAAAAACAGATATTTCTATTTCTTTGCAATCGATTAAAAATGAAACAATTCTATTGCTGGGAGCTGGTCACTGTTTTAGAGATCAGGTGGTTGAAGCTTTTCCAAATCTATTACATCTGAATTATCAAAGCACACGACTACAGAAAACATTTGAAGCCAGTTCATTAGAAACCATTCGTTACATGGTCTCTTCAGGGGCAGGGATCTCTATATTTCCTTGTAGTTCGCTCTCAGAGCGTGATGAGAGTCTTTTTACGGTAAAAACGATAACTGATACACCTCCTAGTAGAATCGTCGCTCTAGCATGGCGTAAATCGTTTCCTCGGATAAAGGTTTTAGAATTATTTAAACAAGCGATTGATGAGGTGCATATACCTTGTACAATACCGCTAAATACTTAAAGATTAGACCGTCCATGATTTTAAAAAAACGTTACCAATTTTATTATTGAATGCTTTATTGATCAGCCCAACGATTCATGCGGACGAAATCACTAATGAGATAAAAAACAAATTGCCTATGAGTTCAGAAGATCCATATGAATCTTTTAACCGTGTCATATTTGATTTTAATATGGGTTTTAATGATGCGGTAGGATTGCCTTTAGCAAACGCCTATAACGGGATTTTTCCGCAACCCGTGCGTATAGGTATAGATAATGTTTTTAGTAACCTTGCAGTGCCTTTGTCAGCCGTTAACAGTCTTTTACAGGGTAAGGTAGAAGAGGGTTTATCAGGGATTATGCGTTTTACCATTAATAGTACTTTTGGTTTATTTGGTCTACTGGATATTGCGACGCCAGCAGGATTAGAGGCTAACAAAGAGGACTTAGGGCAAACGCTTTATCGCTGGGGGCTCTGGAATGAAACCCATTATGTCGTGTTACCGTTCGTCGGTTCTTATACCGTTCGTGGATTAGCTGGTAGTATGGTAGATTCTACTTATGATCCTGTCTATCCATATATGATTGAGACCAATCAAAACGGTCGTGTCATGGCTGTCGTAGCGTCTAAATTTGTGGATTACACTAAAATTTCTGGCTTGATAGCCGATCTTAAAAACCAACCGGATCCCTATGTTTTTGCCAGAGAAAGTTATATGCAATATCGCACTAACTTGATTTATGATGGCAAAGCCCCTAAAGCTGATTTAGATGACTTTAATTTTGATTAGAGTGCGATTTTAACCAGTTCTGGTTAAATCAGCTTATTTAATAGAATTGGTTATTCTCAAATTTTTTGCAGGCTAGCTTAGTTTGTAGAATCGTTGTCTTTTATTTTGATATGTAAAGCGGCTTTAGCCATTAAATGAGCACTTACAGGGGCTGTAATAAATAAAAATGCTGTTATGAGTATTTCATGTGTACTCACCGCATCGGTATTAAATGAAAAATAGACTGCAGAAGCAATTAGGATAGATCCAACGCCTAATGTAGACGCTTTGGTGGGGCCGTGTAAACGCATATAAAAATTGGGTAATTTATAAAGACCAATAGAACCAATTAAGGTAAAAGTAGCCCCTACGACAATCAAAATTGCGACAATTGATTCAAACATAATGTGTCCTTAAAAAACGATTTAACCAAGGGTTTATAGCAACCCACCTCTGTTACCTTACTCGACAATATCACCGCGAAGCAGATACTTGCTGAACGCGATCGTGCTGACAAAACCCATTAATGCAATTAACAGTGCAGACTCAAAATAGAGAGCACTGCCTAAGTGTATGCCCAATAAAATAAGTAACGCGATTGAATTTATATACAGTGTATCTAACGCTAAGATTCTGTCAGGCACTGAAGGGCCTTTAATTAATCTTATGCTGCTTAAAATAAACGCGATGGCGATAAAGATAAAAGCGATTGGAATTGCGATCTCTAGCATGCTGTAAACACCTCAATTATAGGTTTTTCATATCTTTGTTTGATTTCATCGATAATCTGCTGCGCATCATCAATATGCAATGCATGGATTAATAGGAATTGTCGGTCCATGGAAAGGTCACAAGAAACGGTCCCTGGTGTTAAAGAGATCACATTGGCTAACACACTGATGCCCAGTGGGGTTTTAACGTCTAATTCAATGGTGATAAAGCCTGGCTTTAAGTTGTTACTTTTACCTAAAATAAGCACAGCAACCTTAAGGTTAGCAATAATAATATCCCAAACTACAATTAGCAGAAATTTAAACAGGGTAAAAGGTTTTTTCACACAGTTGTGTTCTGGCCAATAAGCGGACGTTAACCATGGAATTAAAATAGCTAATATCAAGCCTAAAACCACATGACCTGCCGCGATTGTATTGTTTAAAAACAGCCAAACGATTAATAAAACAATGGTTAAAATTGGATGGGGAAACATTCTATTTAGCATTATCTGTTTACTCTGTAATGGCCGTTGCACTCAATACCGCTTGAATATAATTCGATGAATTAAATTGTTGTTGCGCGATCTGTTGAGTGTAGTCGGTAATAGGGTTGGCAAAAATCACTAATATAACGGCCGCTGATAATAAACCAACCACCGACATTAAGGCCGATTTATTCAAAGGTTCACCTGTTTGAATCGTTTCGCTCGTGACTGTTTGAGTCTTATAGAACAGTAAGGAACCTGAACGCGCCATCGATATAATCAATAGCAAACTTGAAATCATAATGACGGTTACGATAACAGTATACCAAGCATGCTCTAAAGCGGCCGATAAAATAAGCAGCTTACCTAAAAACCCTGAAAAGGGTGGCATTCCTATCATTGCGATTGCTGCGAATATAAAAATAGACCCGACTAAAATAGCGCTGGGCATGCTGGGTGCCGAGATAAATTTGTCTTCAAAAGTACCGCGGCCTCTGGCGATTACATCGGCTAATAAGAACATAGCACCGGCAATTAATGTAGAGTGAATTAAATAATAAAAGGTGGCCGATAACGCGGCTGGACTGTTTAGGCCTATACCAATTAAGAGTGTCGCTATAGAGGCTAATACAAGATAGGCCACTTGTTCACGCAAACCACGCGCGGCCATGACCCCTAAAGAAGCTAATATTAAGGTGATTAAGCCTAAGGCTAATATCCAAGGTAAATAATAGTAGGCCAATTCACCCGCACCCTCACTAAAGAGGGTGCCATGTACACGAATAATCGAATAGATACCAACCTTGGTCATAATGGCAAACAAAGCCGCCACTGGTGCCGAGGTATTCGCGTAAGCGGCCGGTAACCATAGGTAAAGTGGAAACATGGCGGCTTTAATACCAAAGACCACTAATAATAATAAACCGGCTGCGGCAACGACGGCTTGATTTTCAGCGGGCAGTATGGCAATTTTACTGGCTAAATCAGCCATGTTTAGCGTGCCTAATATGCCGTAAAGTGCGCCCACAGCAAACAGGAATAGGGTTGAACCAATCAGGTTAATAATCACATAATGCAAACTGGCTTTGGTGCGTTGTGCGCCACTGCCGTGCAAAATTAATCCGTAAGAAGCCAGCAGTAGAACCTCAAAAAATACGAAGAGGTTAAATAGATCACCTGTCATAAATGCGCCATTTAAACCCAATAACTGCAACTGAAACAGGACGTGAAAATGACTGCCATTTTCATCCGCTTTGGTCTTAATGGCATACCATAATGCGCCTAACGCAAGAATAGAGGTGATTAATAACATCAGGGCTGACAACTGGTCTAATACCAAGACAATGCCAAAAGGTGCTTGCCAGTTACCCAATAAATAGACCTGGTACTCACCCGATAAACTGTTATTAACCAGCACTGAACTGACGACAATTAATAGAGTAACCACTATTAAGTTAAGAATACGCTGTAGTTGTATACCTTGCATACGAGCCAGTAATAAAACAAAACTCATGACTAGAGGGATTAAGAGTGGTACAGCAGTTAACTGCATCATGATTTAGTTCCTTTCAAGTGAATCACTTCCTCATCTAAGTCTACAGTGAGACCATCCACATGATCGTTGCCCAATTCACCCCTGGATTTTAAGGCTAAAACAATCAGAAATGCCGTTATTGCAAAGGCAATTACAATCGCCGTTAACACCAAAGCTTGAGGTAAAGGGTCGGCATAACCGAGTGCATTAGCATCAATCACTCCCGGTTGGCCTATGGTGAGGCGCCCCATAGCGAATAAAAATACATTGACCGCATAGGATAATAAAGTCAGTCCTACCACCACAGGAAAAGTACGGGCACGTAATGTTAAATAAACCCCTGCTGAGGTTAAGGTACCAATCACAATTGCAATGAGCCATTCCATCTTTTAGTCTCCTTTTTGATCGGTGATATGAGAGTTCGCACTCACTTGACCCAGTTGAACAATAATCATCACGGTGGCGCCAACTACCACCAAAAACACGCCTAAGTCGAACGCAATGGCACTGGCGACTTCAAAGTCACCGACGATTGGCCAGTGCAAATGAGTGAAAGTAGAGGTTAAGAAAGGGTAACCTAAACCAATCGCAATCAATCCAGTCAATGTGGCTATTAATAGGCCTAAACCAATTACTATATGCATATTGAGTTTTAAGCGTTCATGAATCCAATCAGACCCATTTGAGAGGTATTGAACAATCAACGCCACCGCCGCAATCAGTCCAGCGATGAATCCACCGCCTGGCATATTGTGTCCTCTTAAGAAGATAAACACAGCCACCATTAACATTAGGGGAAACAGTACACGAGTTAGGGTTTGCATTATCAGTGGATGTGGATCATTACTCCACCCATGAATAAAGCTTTGCTTACAGGGTTCAGGCAGTTTTAAGTACTCCAACATGGCGTAAATACCTAAACCAGATAAGGCTAACACCACAATTTCACCTAAGGTATCAAAACCACGGAAATCAACTAAGATAACATTAACTACATTGGTACCACCGCCTCCTGGAACACTATTGCTTAAGAAAAAGTGGGAGATAGGATCATATTCACGGGTTAATACCGCCATCGTAAAGAGGGTAACGCCCACACCGGATAAAATCGCAAGGATTAAATCTCTAGAGATACGTTTTTTACCAATCTCTTTTGGACTTGTCTGCGGTAGAAAGTAAAGCGCCAGTAACAGCAATACCACAGTCACAACCTCAACCGATAATTGGGTTAAAGCCAAGTCAGGTGCTGAGAATTTAACAAAACCTAATGAGACAATTAAGCCGACAACACCCATCATAAAAAGAGAGATTAAATGTTGTTTATGATAATAAACTGTAAACAGGGTGGCTATAAGTAATAGACCAACGACTATAAACGTGATGGGATCGATTGGTAATAAATCACGCGATCCTAATAACGGCGCAGAGATGGACATAAAGCCGATCATTCCTGCGAATAAAGCCGTTAAAACAACCCAAAATACAGAATTTTGCAGCGAACCTTTATCAAATGAGCGGGTAAAATAAATTGCAAAGTTTTGTAATTGATTCAATAAATAATCAAAGGTTTTTTTACCGTCTAATCGATCTAAATAACGGTCATAAAAGGTTCTAAAAAGATGCCGCTTGAAGTAGATTAAAACCCCTAAACCAAGCGCTAAAAAACTCATTAGTAAAGGTATATTAAAACCATGCCATACCGCTAAGCTGTATTCTGGCGGGGTGGTTTGTAACGTGTCGGCAACGGCCACCGCCAAAATAGGCGCCACCGTAAACATGGGGAGTATGCCGACGGCCAAACAAACAATCACTAGAATATCGACCGGTATCCTCATAATGCGACCCGGTTCATGTGGGGTTTTGGGCAAATCGATGGGTTCACCGTTAAAAAATACGTCGTGAATAAATCGTAATGAATAAGCCACTGAAAAAGCCGCTGCCACCGTTACTAAAATTGGCACCATCCATGAAATAAACAGGGCATTGGAAGCCGTTAACGCCTGCTCAAAAAACATCTCTTTACTTAAGAAACCGTTTAATAAAGGCACCCCGGCCATTGCTGCCGCCGCAATCATCGCTAAAACGGCCGTATGGGGCATATATTTTAAGAGACCATTCAGTTTACGCATATCGCGTGAGCCGGTTTCATGGTCAATAATTCCAGCCACCATAAACAGTGCTGCTTTAAAGGTTGCGTGGTTAATAATATGAAAAATAGCCGCCACGGCCGCTAATTTAGTACCAAATCCGAACAATAGGGTGATTAGGCCTAAATGACTTAGGGTTGAATAAGCTAACAGTCCTTTTAAATCATCTTTAAACAACGCAGTGTAGGCACCAATAATGAATGTTAGCATCCCGGCCGTGCCGACAATCCACGTCCACTCAGGTGTACCAGAGAGGACAGGGAAGAATCGTGCCAGTAAAAAGATACCCGCTTTGACCATGGTAGCCGAGTGTAAATAAGCCGATACAGGGGTGGGTGCACCCATAGCGTGCGGCAACCAAAAATGGAATGGGAATTGGGCTGATTTAGTGAAAACACCTAATAAAATTAATAACAGTATTGGGATATAAAGATCATGTTCACGTATCAAATCGCCGGACGCTAATACATCCGTAAGGTTATAACTGCCGACCACATGGCCAATTAACAGAACACCAGCTAATAGAGCCAAACCACCGGCACCGGTAATCGCCAAAGCCATACGCGCACCTTGTCGCGCGTAATCACGTTCTTGCCAGTAACTGATCAGTAAGAAAGAGGTTAATGAAGTTAACTCCCAAAAAACAACCATTTGTAATAGGTTTTCAGAGAGCACAATCCCTAACATTGACCCCATAAACATCAATAAATAGGCAAAAAACCGACCCATTGAATCTTTTGAAGATAAGTAGTAACGAGCATATACAATGACTAACAGACCGATGATTAAAATCAGCAAGGCAAATAGTAGTGCCAAACCATCAAGGCGAAAGGCAAACTCTAATCCAATTGCGGGAATCCAAGACCATGACTGAATAATGGTTTCACCACCCAAAATAATTGATAGATTTGGATATAAAAACATTAACGCTAATATAGTAATTCCTGCCGCAGACCAAGCCGAAGCATAACGATTAAATCTGGCCACCCAAGCAACAAAAATGGCCCCAAAAAAAGGCAGCAAGGCGATAATAGGAAGGTTAATAGCAAGAAGTGTAGACATAATTAGCGCAATTTTAGAATTAACTTGGTTAAAAGGGTAAGATTAACATACTTAATAAAGGTTTTTACAAGTAAGTTGTACGGTTTAACGAGCCCTTTAATTCGTTTTTATGGATCCTGTAAATTATACGGTGTAAAGGTCTGTTTTAAAATTAAAAAAGCGGCTGAGGATAAAACCTTCAGCCGCTTTTTTATTGCTGCATAGATTCAACTAGTAAGTGCAACACCTATAGGAATTGAAAAAGGCCAGTTGATAAGCTACCTTTTAAGTTCCTACACAAAAGAGGTGTTGCCCAATGAGCACATATCATCAACTGACCTTAGAAGAAAGATATCACATTTACGGACTCAAACGTGCCGGATATAGCATTACGACTATCGCAGACGTAGTTAAAACGTCAGTCGTCGTGT
>VCMI01000019.1 GCA_006222135.1 Thiomicrorhabdus sp.
ACACGACGACTCATCCATTTACTTTAGCTTTACCAACAGGCGTGGATTGTAGATTAGTCATGACAACCAATGAAAATGATCCTGTTAATCGCGTGGTGACTGCCATTGAATTGAATGCTAATGGAGTTATCAGCGGTTTGATGAATTTAAATGGTGATATCGATTTAGGGTATGTTCCGCTCTCGATTGATCCTATAAATGATCCGATTGATGATGACAATAGTGATGGAGTAAAAGACACCCCATTACGTGTGACATTGACATCAACATCAACCAAAGTGACGGCTAGATCCGTGTCTTATGATCCAATGGATTCAGATAATGACGGGATTCCTAATGTGTATGAAGATGATGATAGCGACAGTGTTAGCAATCATTATGACAGTGATTATTTAACGAGCAGGCCGGCTGATGACCGAGATGGCGATGGCGTGAATGATACCTATGATCGTGACGATGATAATGACGGTTTAACCGATGACCGAGATGACGATGATGATAACGATGGCATCAAAGATTCAGACGATGATGATCATGATGACAGTCATGAAACAACCACAACGACTACGACAACTGGGCCTGTACAAAACTACAGCGTGGTGAATGGCCGTTTATTGGTTTCACAATGTGCGCAGTGTCATGGTACTAATGGTCGTTCTGTCACTTCTTGGGATAGTATCGCTGGTGAAGGTAATGAATTAGCGAGCGAAATGTTTGACGATGAACCTATTATGACGGCACAAGCACATGGTTATAGCTCGGCAGAAATTTCAGCGATGGCATCTTGGCTCGGAGGCCTGTCCAATGTTTCTGGCGTCGATTCTGATGGCGATGATGATTAAAGGAGAAATAGAATGAGTACACAATTTTCACGTAGAAGTTTATTAAAAGCCTTAGGCATCGGTGTCGCAGTCGGATTGTCGCCTACGTTGGCGCGTGCTGTTACAACCACTGTGCCACACGTCATTGTTGTCGGGGGTGGATTTGCTGGCGCGACGGCGGCTAAATATTTAAAAATGTGGGGCGGCTTAGGAGTTCAAGTCACCTTAATTGAAGCCAATCCAACTTATGCTTCGCCTATCTTGAGTAATTTGGTATTAAATGGCCAAAAAACTTCGGCTGAATTGAGTTTTGGTTATGCGAGTCATAATCAGAAGTATGGCGTGAATATTATTCATGCAACGGTGGATTCTATTGATAAAGTTAATCAAAGTATTACGCTATCAGATACTCAAACTTTGAGTTATGACCGTTTGATTTTAGCGCCAGGAATCGATTTTATGCCAGTAGTAGGGCACGATTTTGATAAGGTGCCCCACGCTTGGAAAGCAGGCGCACAAACTGACTTATTAAAAACTCAGATTGATGCGATGGCCGATGGTGATGCGTTTGTGATGACGATTCCAGCTGCACCGTATCGTTGTCCTCCGGGGCCTTATGAACGTGCTTGTGTGGTGGCGGATTATTTGAAAAATAGCAAAGGGTTTACTAACTGTACGGTGACGGTATTGGATGCTAATCCTGGTATTACCGTTGAAGCGACGACATTTGGTAATGCGTTCACCGGTTATAGTGTGACTTATATTCCAAGTGCCGTGGTTCAAAGCGTAAATTCTGATACTAAAACGGTAACGTATAGTGTCAGTAGTGGTTCAGCGCAAACACTCACCGCTAAAACCTTAAACGTGATTCCCAATCAAAAAGCCGGGCAGATTATTTTTGATGCTGGATTAAATACAGTGGACGGCAACTGGGCACCAGTCAATCCATTAGATTACCAATCAACTTTAGCGAGCAATATTCACATTATTGGCGATTCACAAGGCACCGGTCAGCCGAAAGCGGGCCATATTGGTAACTCAGAAGCGAAGGTCTGTGCCGATGCAGTATTACGCAGTTTGAATGGCGATCAGCCTGATCCTGCGCCGAAAACGAATTCGGCTTGTTACAGTCCTATTTCATCCACTACCGCATCTTGGTTAACAGCGGTGTATGAATACGATAGTGGTACACAACAAATGGTTCCTGTACCAGGCGCAAGTTACCCTGCTTCGGAAGGGGCGACCACAAACAATTACAGAAATATGTTTAATTGGTCTGGTAATCTCTTTGCCGATACATTTGCCTAAAGATTAACGTTTTATTTAAATCTGGCTTGGCATGTGTCTATTGTCAGGTTTATAAATCTCAGGTACTATCTAAGCGCTTCTGAAGTTTTCAGACGCGTTTTTTTTATTTTATGGGTTTGAGGAGACGCTTATGGACTGGATAAACACAAACCAACGCTATGGTTTTTTGTCCATTGCAATGCACTGGGTAATGTTTTTGTTGATTGCTGTGACGTTTGCCAGTATTGAACTTCGAGAGTTGTTTGAAAAAGGTACGGAAATGCGCGACGATTTTAAAAGTTGGCACTTTATGCTTGGCTTGACGGTTTTGACTTTGGTCAGCTTACGATTGTTGTTGTCGGTGACGCAAAAAACGCCGACGATAACTCCCACGCCAAAGGCTTTGCAACAGAGTTTGGCTAAGGTCGTGCATGGCATCTTGTACTTTTTTATGTTTTTTATGCCAATAATCGGTTGGTTGGTTTTAAGCGGAGCGGGTAAAGTGATTCCCTTTTATGCCTGGACGCTACCCGCCTTGATCTCTGAGAATAAAGAGCTAGCCGATTTTCTTAAAGAAGTACATGAAACCGGTGGTCTGATAGGATATTGGTTGATTGGCCTACATGCGCTTGCGGCACTGTTTCACCATTATGTGCTTAAAGATAATACCTTGCTTAGAATGTTGCCTAAAAAATGAGATATTGATTTAGCGTACTCATGACCCCTTACCTAATTAATCAGTAGGTCTTCAAAAAAGAAAGCGACTAATTCATATCGGCCTGTAATGCCGGCTTTTTTATAAAGGTTTGACGCTTGCTGACGAACGGTTTTTTCTTTAGTCTCGCGTACCGTCGCAATTTCATCCAGGCTCAAGCCCTTAATCAGCAATAAGGCCACCTCTTTTTCACTGTCGGTAAGCTGCCATTTGATAAATTGTGCTTGAATCACTTTAGACAACTCACCCATTAATTTTTGGGTTTGATGTTTGGCGGTATCTAAGGCTTTATGGGCTTCACCTAAGCTGTAATAGGTTTTTATTAACTCTTTTTTACTCAGCCAGGTTGAGGTCAGCAACACGGTAATCGCAATAAAAGAAGCCAAGGCCATAAAAATTTCGACTATGATATGAGGGTCAAATTTGCCCGATTCTGTCCAATCGTAGATAATGTCGCCCAGCGCGATAGAAAAGATAAGAACAAAAATAGCTAAACTAAATCGAATGGCGTGCATGCAATTAATCCTATAGTGTGACTGTGGGAGTCTGTCTTAGTTCCGTTTTGTATCGTTTTATATTCATTAGCTTTTAAACGAAAAGCTCAATACGACGATGTATTTATCTGATAATTGTACCAATTGAGACCTTTGCACGAGAAGGACCTAAACTCAAATAATTCCCATGACAGATCTAATCATGACATTTAGAATAGATCCCATTAAAATCAATCAATGGAACTGAAAAAATGGCTTGGAAAAATCTAACTCAAACTTCTCTTGCGGATGCGTTTATTCACGAACATGACGCCATTACTGAATTAGATGAACTTAACCAACTGATTGATTGGAAGTCCATTGAGCGCCAACTTATTACCATTAACAACAGCCCAATAGGTGAAAGAGCTTGGCCACCTTTAATGATGTTTAAAATCCTGTTGTTACAAAGCTTCTACAACCTGAGTGACCCAGCGTGCGAAAAACAACTCGCGCGCGACCTATTGTTCCGTCGGTTTTCTGAACTTAGCCTGACCGATTCCGTTCCAGACCACAGTACTATTTGGCGTTTTAGAAACAAGCTTAATAAAAGTGGCTTACTGCAAATTCTACTGGATAACATCAATCTTCAGTTAAGCACCAAAGGCCTTATCATCAAGACTGGCGAAGCTAGTATTATTGATGCCAGTGTCATCCAGGCCAAAAACAATCGCCCCAATAAAAATGCCGAGGGTGAAAGAACCCAAGACAAAGAAGCATCCTACAATGTCAAAACCGCTTCAAATGGCAAGCAAAAAACCACCTATGGTTTTAAAGCCCATATTAATGTGGATGAAGATGGCTTTATCAAAAGCGAAGCCTTAACCACTGGCAGTCTCCATGACTCAAACATGTTTGAAGAACTTCTCACAGGCAATGAAGAAGCCGTTTATGCTGACAGTGCTTATAAAAGTAAAAGGCATGATCTTCTGTTGAAAGACAAAGGCATTAAAAACCAGGTTTTAAACAGAGCTTATCGTAATACACCACTGACACAAGCGCAAAAACGACACAACCGTTTTGCCAGTGAAGTCCGTTATGTAGTGGAAAGAACCTTTGGGGTACTTAAACAACACTATGGTTTAGCACAGGCCAAATATCTAGGCATTGAAAGAAATCAAGCAAGACTCACGCTTACCTGTATGGCTCACAATTTAAAGCGAGCGGTTAATACTCAAAGGTCTTGTACTTAAGGCCAAGGGATAGGTGTGTCCAAAAACTGGATAACACCCACAAAAACCAACAAACAGCTGGATACTCCAGCTTAAACAGGACCAAAACGCGAGATTAGCTTCAAAAAACGCCGAAATTCAGATTTGGCGGAATTATGAGGTAGTCTCGCAAAGGTCTCTAACTCTAGTAAATCTCTATTGATAGAACTACAACCTGTTACCGCTTTGTTAATAGCATTATGTAAATGGATAAAAAGCAAACCAGACTTTCGTGATTCTGAATACTGTTCTTTGAGTTTTCGCTGTAATTTATGAACCGAATCATTTGCCAGCTTAGTTGACTCAGAAACCGCTTTTCTACCTCCACGCCATTCTAGGAGTTCAGAAACCTTTTTCTCAAAAGCTAACGTATATTGCAGTCTAAACTCTTCGGCTTTGTTACCGGTAAAACCCAATACGAGTTGTGCAAATTGTTGGCGGTTTAATTCGTAATAAACCTGTTTTTTCCCTTGTTCATTTAAATAGTAGGACGGTGCAATTTTGCACAGTCCTCTTTTAATAAAATTTATTATTCGTCGGTTTACTTCAGAAGGTCGTTTACCAAAATGTTCGGCAATTCTAAGCGTGTTAGCTGTCACCGATTTATGTGACTTATCCATTGCGACCAATTCGGAAGATAATAGCTCTGCTTTGGTTGGTATGTTAAAATTAGCTTGCGCTTCACTATTTGTACTTACCTGACCGGGTAATTCTTTTGAGGCGTTTTTTATTTCCGCCTCATCATATTTTCTATTCATATCTAGACTCCAATTATTAGGCTTTTACGCCAAAATTTACGCTGACAGTGGTGAACCCCTTACGCCACATGGCCTACTAAGGGATTTCATATCCCATTCAGGGGTTTAAATACCAATTCATAAATTTTTCAGGATCAACAAGACGACTCTTGCCCTTGGTTCTGTAAACAGCACCAATAGATAAAAGCTCATCTAAATTACGATTGATTTGTTGAAGAATAGAACTTGGCTTAATGCCAAGTGAATTTGATGCCTCAGCTGCAAATGCTTTGGCGGGTTTGAGATTTATAAATACTTTCATTATCATTTTCTCCATAACGCATTAATTTAAATCATTTCAAAACTCATTGATGCTAGTGCCACGGTAATTGTCAAGATAGTTGTCGCCTAAAAGTGATTTATGCCGCCTCACATTTATTCGATTCAGTGGTCGCATTTCCAGGATTCAGTTTAACCTCCTTTTCATACTCCCAATTCTTAATCTTACCCGTCCAGCGACATGGGTTTTGTTCTTTAGCTTTAGTATAAACCTCTGTTCGTTTTAACAATATTTCAATATCTAACCCCTGGTGTCGTTGTGCAGGGGTCACGAACTTAATACTGCTGTGGCGGTGCTCTTCGTTATACCACTTCGTAAAGCCTGCGACCCATTCTCGAGCACTGACAATGCCCTGAAAAGCCTTTTCGGGATACTCTGAACGATACTTTAGGGTTCTAAATAGTGATTCTGAGTAGGGGTTGTCATTACTCACTGATGGGCGGCTAAATGATGGAACTACGCCAAGCTCTTGAAGCGTTGCCAACATGGTTGCTCCTTTCATCGGACTTCCATTATCTGAGTGCAGCGTGACCTGATTACGAGAGACCTGTTCACGCGAACAGATGTCTGTCATTAGGTCTGCAGCGAGTGCGCTTTTTTCTTCGCTGTGCACCTGCCACCCTACGATTTTACGACTATAGATATCAAGCACTAGGTAAAGGTAGTAAAAGCTACCTTTAACCCTTGTGGGTAGGTAGGTTATGTCCCAAGTATAGACTTGGTTAGGTGCTGTGGCGATAAGCGACTTGGGCTTGATGACCTTTCTATTGGGCTTACTTTTTAAGCGGTGTTGAAGTTGCTTTTCAGCTTTTAATACCCTGTAAAGGGTGGATTCAGACGCGATATACTGACCTTTATCAGCAAGCCTAGGAACGATTTGGCTTGGAGGCAGGTTTGCAAAGTCAGGCGTATTGACCAAGGACAGTATGCGTTGACGCTCAAGTACCGTTAGCTTGTTACGGGGTGCATGATTGGCCTGTATCCGTCCATCTCGGGTGTTATTGGACTGTGACCAACGTTGGAATGTTTTTGCGCTTATTCCAATGATGCGACAGGCCTTTTTTTGCCTTGCACCCGCCACAACGGATTCCTTTATTAGGTTTAAAATGGTTTCACGTTGCGCCGGTAAAGTCATCTGTCCTCGTCGCTTCCCCAGATCGCTTGGGCTTTTTTTTGAGAACTAAAAGCGCGGCGGTTTCAGCTAGGGCTTTGTCTTTACGATTGAGCTCTTGTTTTAAGGCTTTATTTTCCCGTCTTAATGTTTTGACCTGTGGTAACGCTGGGGTTGTATCAAGGCTGGTTCCATTGATAAAGCTATCCTTCCATTGCGCAACATGATGCGGATAGAGCCCTTGAACACGACAAAGGGTATTGAGCGCCTCATCCTCTAAAGAAGCGCACTGAATAACCATGCTTAATCGCTCATCAAGCGTCCAATCTTGCGGACGTTTCTCGTTATTGACCTGATCAATATCTGCTTGCGAAGCCATTTCAAATTCCTGATTATTTGCTTTTACAATCCACGTTTTTAAGGAGGGTAGACTAATACCAAGCGATTGTGCCACTTCTGCAAATGAGGTGTGACTATCTCGACTCAGTGCTTTCTCAACGGATTGTATTTTAAAGGATGTCGTGTATCTTTTTCTCATAGTATTGACCTCTATTTTAATAAAAACTAGAGGCGACAACTATCCTGACACAGGGGGTCATTCAAGTCGTAAGTGCAACAGTTTTAATTTCCCAGAACACCTCATTAGGTGTTCTGAATCCTAAACACTTTCTTGGGCGATTGTTGAGCTTATCAACAACCCAATCAATTTCTTCCTGAGTTACTTTATCGAAGTCTGTTCCTTTTGGAAAGAATCGTCTTAACAATCCATTGGTATTTTCATTGGTTCCACGCTCCCAAGAAGAGTAAGGGTGGGCAAATAWAGTCGTCGTGT
>VCMI01000157.1 GCA_006222135.1 Thiomicrorhabdus sp.
AAAAACGATCACCAAGACTTCTTACTGTATACCCATCATATTTAGGGGGCATACGTTAAGGAGTATTTAACCTATTCTCAGGCACAAAAAAACCCCCGCAATTGCGGGGTTTTTTGAAGCCAGAAAATAAGACTCATGTCTAATGCTGGATTTATTTATCTAATTCAAATGCTTCATGTAACGACTGCACTGCAAGTTCTAGATAAGCCTCATCAATGACGACAGAGATTTTAATCTCTGTCGTACCAATCATCTGTATATTGATTTCATTATCCGCTAAGGTCTTAAACATGGTACTGGCAATGCCGGCATGAGATTTCATCCCTACACCCACCATAGAAATCTTAACAATAGAGTCGTCCATTGTGACTTCACGGGCCCCTAATTGATTTGCTGTTTTTTGCATAATCTCTAGGGCCGATTCCGCATCAAGACGGCTCAGGGTGAAGGTAAAGTCTGTAGTGCCATCTCTTCCCTGGTTCTGAATAATCATATCGATTTCGATATTGGCATCAGCTATCGGCCCCAAAATTTGATAAGCCACACCTGGCTTATCTGGCACACCTAAAATCATTAATTTAGCTTCATCGCGACTAAACGCAATCCCTGAGATTAGTGGTTGTTCCATCTCGCTATCCTTAAAATTTTCTTCAGAAGTAATCAATGTTCCACCACCCTCTTTTAATGAGGATAAAACACGTAACGGTACTTTATATTTACTGGCGAACTCAACGGAACGAATCTGCAACACTTTGGCGCCTAGACTGGCCAACTCAAGCATTTCATCATAGGTGATTTTATCGAGACGTTTCGCTTCAGGAACAACACGTGGATCAGTAGTATAAACACCGTCCACATCAGTGTAAATCTGACACTCATCGGCATTTAAGGCCGCTGCTATGGCGACCGCTGTCGTATCTGAACCACCGCGCCCGAGAGTCGTTATATCGCCATCAATCGTAATACCCTGAAAACCAGCGACCACAACGACATTGCCTAAAGACAATTGCTCACGTATTTTTTGACCGTCAATCTTATCAATACGCGCTTTGGAATAAGCGTCATCCGTCACGATAGGAACTTGCCAACCTGTATAAGAAATGGCGGGACACTCTTTCTGTTGCAACGCCATACTGAGCAAAGCGATTGTAACCTGCTCTCCTGTGGTGAGCAGAACATCCATTTCACGCTTACAAGGACGTGCTTGCATCTCTCTTGCCATCATCGTTAAACGATTCGTCTCACCACTCATTGCAGATAAAACCACCACGACCTGATGACCATCCTCAACAAACTGCGCAACCTTCTTGGCTACATTTTGGATACGCCCAACATTGCCGACTGAGGTTCCACCATATTTTTGAACTATTAATGCCATGCGTGAATTACTTTTTTAAAATTGATTTACAGCCTTATTGATTATTCAATAAGACGGCAGTGATTACTTCGACTCGACCCAAGCCTGAACAGAAGCTAATGCTTCTGCTAGCTGGCTTGGATTATTTCCACCAGCTTGCGCTAAATCAGGACGTCCACCACCCTTACCGCCCACTTGCTGAGCAACATGATTGACTAATTCACCGGCTTTATACTGCTTGGTCAGTGATTTACTCACCCCCGCGACAATACTCACCTTGTCGCCATCCACAGCTGACAAGACGATAATCGCTGGGTCTAACTTGTCTTTTAGGCTATCCATGGTGTCGCGTAACACAGTGCTATCAGCGCCTTCCATCTTTGCGGCTAGGACATTAATGTCTCCAAATTTAACCACTTGACTGGCAATATCATCGCCTTGAGAAGCGGCCAATTTTGATTGCAGATGCTTAAGCTCTTTCTCTAAAGCCTTATAGTCGCTCACCACCTGTGTGATTTTGGTTTCGACTTGGTTTTTATCGGTTTTAATGGCTTCTGCAACAAAGATTAAGCTATCTTCTTCCGCATAGATTGCATCCCATGCCGCATCACCGGTAATGGCTTCAATACGGCGCACCCCAGAAGCGATCCCATTTTCAGAAACGATTCGGAACGGCCCGATATCACCGGCTGAATTGACGTGCGTTCCACCACAAAGCTCTACTGAGAAATCACCCATATCAACGACACGAACTACATCACCGTACTTCTCACCAAAGAGCGCCATGGCACCTTTGGATTTAGCCGATTCGATATCCATCTCATTCATGCTAACAGTCGCGTTACCCATAACATTCTGGTTAACCAGTTTCTCAACTTGACGTAACTGCTCTGCAGAAATTGGTTCAAAATGAGAGAAGTCGAAACGTAGACGATCCGCCGTGACCTGAGAACCCTTTTGCCCGACATGCGCCCCTAAAACCGAACGCAAAGCAGCGTGTAATAGATGTGTTGCCGAGTGATTACGTTCACAAGCGCGACGATCTGCTCTGTTAATTTTAGCGGTAATCACTTGATCAACCGTCAGAGTTCCCGCAGAAACGACACCGATATGTAAGAACAACTTACCTTGCTTCTGAGTATCGTTGACATGGAAACTATTCATCCCTTCCGTCAGGCTACCGCTGTCGCCAGCTTGCCCACCGGACTCGGCATAGAAAGGCGTACGGTCTAACAATACGATCGCTTCGGAACCTTCGGTTACAGACTGCACCGATTCGCCATCCACAAAGAGGCCTAGAATCTTAGATTCTGCTTGATCTGAGGCATAACCAATAAATTGGGTTTCTCCGTCAAACTTAATACGGGCCACACTCGCTGCGCCAAAATTACTCGCAGAACGCGCGCGCTCTCTTTGTGCTTCCATTGCGACCGCAAAACCAGCCTCATCTACCGTTAACTCTTTTTCACGAGCGACATCAGCGGTTAAATCGAATGGGAAACCGTAAGTATCATAAAGTTTAAACGCCACATCGCCTGCGATGACTGTCCCGTCCATCTGCGCGATTTGATCTTCTAGTAACTTCATACCGTTTTCGAGCGTTTCAGCAAAACGCTCTTCTTCAAGTTTTAGCACACGCTCAACATTACTTTGTTCAGCTTTCAATTCAGGATAGGCATCGCCCATCTGCTCGACTAAGGTGTTCACCAACGCGTAGAAAAATGGCTTTGTTTGCCCTAACTTATAACCATGGCGAATCGCACGACGAATAATACGACGTAATACATAGCCACGACCTTCATTTGATGGCATTACACCATCTACAATAGTAAAGGCGCATGAACGAATATGATCAGAGATAACACGCAGAGAGTTATTAGAGAGGTCACGTTCATCCGTTAGCTTTGCGGCACGTTTGATTAACGCTTGAAATAGGTCAATATCGTAGTTGTTATGCACACCTTGCATAATGGCTGCTAAACGCTCAAGACCCATTCCGGTATCCACAGACGGCTTAGGTAAAGGCGTTAGGGTTCCATCCGCAGAACGGTCGAACTGCATAAACACCAAGTTCCAAATTTCAATATAACGATCGCCATCTTCATCTGGAGAACCAGGCGGTCCACCGGCCACATTATGACCGTGGTCAAAGAAAATCTCAGTACATGGCCCACAAGGCCCTGTGTCACCCATCGACCAGAAATTATCTTTAGCGCCACAGCGTGAGAAACGTTCAGGGCTAATACCCATTTCGTTTAACCAAATATCGGCCGTTTCATCATCTTCTTCATAAACCGTTACCCAAAGTTTCTCTTCAGGTAGATTCAATTCTTGAGTTAAAAATTCCCAAGCATATTGAATCGCTTCTTTTTTGAAGTAATCACCAAAACTGAAGTTACCCAGCATTTCAAAGAAAGTATGGTGACGAGCGGTATAACCGACATTCTCTAAATCGTTATGTTTACCACCGGCACGAATACAACGCTGCACACTGGTTGCACGCGTATATTCGCGGGTTTCCTGACCTAAAAAAGTCTCTTTAAACTGAACCATCCCGGCGTTGGTAAACAACAAGGTTGGATCGTTTGCAGGCACCACTGGACTGGAATGAACGATGGTATGATGGCGCTTAACATAAAAATCTAGAAAAGCTTTTCTGAGTTCTGAACTCGTCATAATGAAACAACCTTAAAACGTTAATCTATTCTGTTTGAATAGCCAACTCATGCTATTTAAGCAGAACTGACAGTGCTGTCTATTGGTTGATTTGCAAAAAAACTTTTCGTTAACAATCATTAACGAAAAGTCTGCCAAATCACATGGGGCGCAAACCCTCTACTTTGTAGAAAGCGCATCCGTTTTGCTTGTTCGTTACGCGCTTCTGGCTTACACGTATCACCGTATTTCTTAATCAGGACATCTTTGGCCAATTCAAGCCATTCAGACTCATCCCAATCTAAATACATTGTAATCAGGTCGTCGCGATAAGAAGCTTGCTGTAACTTCTGGCGTATCTTTACGGGCCCACTACCTTTGGCCGCCCAGTTACGCACAGCTTGTTCAATATAACGCTCATCACTCTGCCAATTATTATCATGGCATTTTTTTAAAACGTCATCTACCAAGCTTTTAACCAGCCCTGGTAACTCTTTACAAGTGGCTAACAGCTCGGGCGTTTCAGGAAACTTTGTGACCAATTTAGTCTTAAGTTCCTTAGCACCATGTTCACGCATGGCCAGCAGGTAAACGGCTCGCGATTCAATTTTTTTGGACAGAGCCTGAACTTCTGCAAAGCCATCTTCTACCAGCAACTTATTTGAAGTCGTCGGCTCAATACCCAATTTCTGTAAGAAATCTTCTGCTGTTTTCACAACGAGCCCAACCCCTTTTGCGTTTCTAAAAGCTTATTCTGCTTCTACAATTTCTTCAATTACAGGGCCCTTTTTAGGCATTAATGCTGCTTTGACCTTATCCATCACTTCTTCTGCAACCTTAGGGTTATCAATCAAGTATTGACGGACATTATCCTTACCTTGACCGATTTTTTTACCGCCATAAGCATACCAAGAACCCGATTTTTCAATAAATCCTTCTTGCACACCTAGGTCAATAATTTCACCTTCACGGGAAATCCCTTGGCCATATAAAATATCAAACTGTACCTGTTTGAAGGGTGGCGCCACTTTGTTTTTAACAACCTTAACGCGGGTTTCGTTTCCAAGGATTTCATCACCCTTTTTAATCGCGCCAATACGACGAATATCTAAACGCACCGAAGCGTAGAATTTAAGCGCATTACCACCGGTTGTGGTTTCAGGATTACCAAACATTACACCAATTTTCATACGTAGCTGGTTGATAAAGATAACCAAAGTATTGGTACGCTTAATGTTTGAAGTCAGTTTACGTAAAGCTTGAGACATCAAACGGGCTTGTAGGCCCATATGAGAATCCCCCATATCGCCTTCAATCTCAGCTTTTGGCGTTAAGGCCGCAACCGAATCGATTACCACAACATCTACCGCACCTGAACGTACCAAAGAATCGGTAATTTCTAGGGCTTGCTCACCATTATCGGGCTGAGAAACCAAGAGGTTATCAATATCCACGCCCAATTTTTCAGCGTAGCTTGGATCTAATGCATGCTCGGCATCGATAAAGGCCGCCGTACCGCCCAACTTTTGCATTTCAGCAATGACATGTAACGTTAAGGTCGTTTTACCAGAAGATTCAGGACCGTAAACCTCAACAACACGCCCTTTTGGTAAGCCGCCTATACCCAATGCTAAATCTAAGCCTAAAGAACCTGTTGAAACAGCATCAATATCACGAGAGATAGAACTGTCCCCCATGCGCATAATCGAACCCTTACCAAATTGCTTTTCAATTTGACCTAAAGCAGCTGTTAAAGCCTTTTGCTTATTATCATTCATTTATGCGTTTCCTTTTGTTTCTACAAGTTCCAAAACGACTGCCGCATTGGAAAGTAACTGTCTTTTTATAGACGCGACAATAGAGCCTACGACTCATGATTGAGATGCAAATCCATCTCAGTTTATTAAATCCATTCAATACCATTAAGTGAACAATTCGCTCGGTTAATTCCCGAGCTAGTTTTAAAACGACTGCAAAACTTAATCGCCACTCAATAAAAAACCCTTGTTCTATCAGCAACCACAACGTCTTTAATTGCTCAAAAACGCCCTAAACTACTGATTAAAACAAAGGTTTATCTAATTTTTTCTAATTTAGAATCAGAAGCGAAATTATCCCATAATTTCCATTTAAATCCTAGAGACTCTGTGAATAATAAATCCCATCTTATGTTAATGCGATAGACACCATTAACAAGAGCGAGCTGAATGACCTTTACGATCTCATTGTGCCAATAGTTTCATCACACCCATCAATGCCGCTTCAGTCGTTTTTTCACGCACCATCCGGCGATCGCCTTCAAATAAAAAGCGATGCGCTACCACACCCTCCTGGCCTTGTATCGCCCAGGCTAACCAAACGGTTCCCACCGGTTTATCCGCAGAGCCTCCGTCTGGACCTGCAATCCCGCTACACGCCACACTGACTTTTGCATGCGACTGCTGCAGCGCACCCAACGCCATCTCTTCAACACACTCCTGACTAACGGCGCCTTTATTTTGAATAGTGATTTCATTCACCCCCAGCATCTCTTTTTTGGATTCATAACTATAGGTAATATAAGCGCGATCAAACCAAGCACTGCTACCAGCGATTTCGGTCAATGCTTCAGCAATCATGCCGCCCGTACAAGACTCAGCCGTCACAATCATCGCGTCCTTATCCACTAAAGCTTGACCCACCTCCGTCACTAGCATTGCAAACGACATGAAAACCACTCCTTTTCATCGTGTATGATTGAATATTAAAGAGCCATAATTTGATATATAGGCAATTATGCCCTAGCATACTACTTTTCAAATCCAATGCAAAAACATTCAAGAAGACCATGGCAATCAAAACCACTACGACTCCTTCTCCACACACTCCGATGATGCAACAGTACCTGGCGATTAAAGCAGAGCATCCAGACCATCTGCTGTTTTACCGCATGGGTGATTTTTACGAGCTATTTCATGACGATGCCCGTATCGCCTCTGAGCTGCTCGAAATTACACTGACCGCACGCGGAAAAACCGGTGGCAATGCGATTCCTATGGCCGGTATTCCACATCATTCAGCGGATGGTTACTTAGCCAAACTAGTGAAGCTGGGAATGTCGGTTGCGATTTGCGAACAAATCGGTGACCCGGCAACGAGCAAAGGTCCGGTGGAGCGTAAGGTTGTCCGAGTGATTACGCCTGGGACCTTAGTGGAAGAGGCTTTATTAGAAGATAAATCTGAGAACCTACTTGCGGCTATCTCCCAACAAGGTGATTTTTACGGGCTGGCGTATTTAGATGTGGCCAGCGGCCGATTTGAAACCGCTGAACTCGACTCTTTGACGCATTTAACAGCCGAAATTGAACGAATCAAACCATCTGAGCTACTTTTACCGGATGATGATCACTTAAGAGAATCCCTGCCGGAGTCTATTTTAAAACGACCAGGCCTGGTCAGATACCCAAGCTGGCATTTTGAAACCATCAGCTGTCAAAAACGTCTAACCGATCATTTTGGGACCCAGGATTTAGTGGCATTTGGCTGTAATAGTAAACCTGCCGCCATCAGTGCCGCCGGCAGCATTTTGCACTACGCACAGGCCATGCTACAAAACGCCTTGCAACATATTCACAGCTTACACACCTATTCAACCGATGATAGCTTAGTGCTCGATGCCATCAGTCGACGTAATCTGGAAATTGATACTAACTTAAGTGGTGGCACCAGCAATACGCTGGCTGCCATTTTAGATCATACCGCGACGGCTATGGGCGGACGTCTACTTAAGCGCTGGTTAAATCAGCCATTACGTAACCAAGATATTATCAACGGTCGCTTAGACGCCATCGAAATAATTATCCAACAACAATCGGATGACTCGTTTCGCCAGGAACTCAAGCAAATCGGTGATTTGGAACGTATCTTAAGTCGCATCGCGTTAAGGTCCGCTCGTCCTCGCGACTTACTCCATCTTGGTCGCTCTTTAAATACGTTGCCCGCATTACAATATTTACTGTCTCAGCATTCAGTTACAAAACTTACGCAACTCGCAGACAAAATGTCTACCTTCCCTGAACTGGCGGAACTTCTGAATCGAGCGATTATCGATAACCCGCCGATGTTAATGCGCGATGGCGGCGTCATTGCCGAAGGTTATGATGCGGATTTAGATGCCCTACGTAATCTCAAAAATGAGGCTGGCGGTTATCTTTTAGATTTAGAACAGCGTGAACGTGAACGCACCGGGATCAATACTCTTAAAGTCGGGTATAACCGTGTGCATGGTTACTATATAGAGATTAGTAAATTACACGTTAACCAGGTGCCAGCGGAATATATCCGACGCCAAACCCTAAAGGGTCAGGAGCGTTATATCATTCCTGAACTGAAAACCTTTGAAGATAAGGTCTTGAGTGCCGGCGAAAAATCCCTGTCACGTGAAAAGTGGTTGTATCAACAATTATTGGAAACCCTTAACGAGCCCTTACAAGCTTTACAAAACTGCGCCTCAGCTTTATCAGAATTGGACGTATTGGTAAATTTAGCGCAACAAGCCACCGCCCTAAACCTAACTCGTCCTGTGTTAACCAACCAACCAGGCCTGGTCATTACCCAAGGTCGCCATTTGACAGTTGAAGCGGTCTCGCGTGAACCGTTTATTCCCAATGACTCTATTTTTCAGGCCGACCGTCAGTTACAGATTATTACTGGGCCGAATATGGGCGGTAAATCGACCTATATGCGTCAAACGGCGTTAATCACGCTTATGGCCTTTATGGGCAGTTTTGTGCCGGCTGAATCGGCTGAACTCGGTCCAATTGATCGCATCTTTACTCGTATTGGCGCTTCAGATGACTTAACGTCCGGACGATCTACCTTTATGGTGGAGATGACAGAGACTGCAAATATATTGCATCATGCCACCGAACACTCGCTGATCTTAATGGATGAAATCGGCCGTGGCACATCGACCTTTGATGGTTTGGCGCTGGCTTGGGCGATTGCTGAGCATATGGCGTTAAAAACCAAAGGGCTCTGTTTATTTGCCACCCACTACTTTGAATTGACGACCTTAGCGGATCAATTTGATAATACGGTGAATGTCCACCTAGACGCCATTGAACATCAAGACAGCATTGTATTTTTGCATCAAGTACAGGAAGGCCCTGCTTCACAGAGCTATGGTTTACAGGTGGCGGCGCTCGCAGGCGTACCACAAACCGTGATTCAAAAAGCCAAGGAAATCTTATATACCCTTGAAAATCAGAGTGTGCAAAATCCGAACCTTTCGACCAACACCTCTACTGATGTCACCCGAATGGCAGAACCGATTCAACAGTTTGATATGTTCGCTAGCGCAGTAGATCCTAAAGTAGAAAAAATACAGAGCTTGCTGAATGAGATAGATCCAAATGAACTGACTCCGCGTATGGCGTTAGACGCGATTTATCAACTTAAAGCACTGCAAAAATAGACTCCGTAGCGGTCAACCGCTTAACGGCTAACAACAGCCTAAATTAAAAAGAGATTCAACTTATGTCAGAAGCCATGATCGTTGACGTCACCGTCAATAATGTTCAAGAGATGGTCATTCAAAATTCGAGCCGCCTACCGGTTGTGATTAACTTTTGGTCGCACTCTAATGAGCAAAGTAAGTTGGCGAATACCATCTTAGAAAAACTCGCTACGGAGATGGCGGGTAAATTTATTTTGGCCAAAATCAACTTTGATAAAGAAAAAGTCATTATCGAAAAGTTTGGCGTTACCTCGATGCCCTTCTACAAGGTCGTCAAAAATGGTGAAATCGTGACCGAAGGTCCTGGCTTACTACCAGAAGCCGCCTACCGCTCACTGTTAAATGCCAATATTACGGAAGAACCTTCGGAAGTGTTACGCAAGCAAGCGGCTTTAGCCTTTGCAGAAGGAGAGTATGATGAAACGGTAAGACTCTTGGGTGAAGCCGCTAAAACCAATCCCAATAACTTTAAAATCCACTTGGATTTAGTGCAACTCTATCTACATACCGACCAACTGGAACAAGCTAAAGAACTTTTTGCAAAACTGCCTGAAGCGGCACAAAAAGACAAACAGGGGCAACACATCAATGGCCTTTTATATTTCACTGAAATCATCTTATCCGCGCCCGAAGTCCCTGTTATCCAGGCTAATTTGGCAGAAAATCCAGCCGACTGTGATGCGCTATTCCATCTTGCCGGTTATCTAGTGCTCAACGGTAAATACGAGAATGCCTTACAAACGCTGTTTAAACTCTTTAACACCGATAGAACTTATCAAGCAGGCACACCTCAGAAAACGATTATTAAAGTCTTTGATATGCTCTCAGGCTCAGAGCCGGAATTAGTGACCACCTATCGTAGAAAATTTCAGAGTTTATTGTATTAATCGGATTCGATCACACTCGCTCCACATAACTTAATTAACTTAACACCACAGGACTCCACCATGCCACTTAAAAACTCTGAACAGAATTACGGCATTGTTTCACGCGCGAACCATTGGCTAACCGCTTTTATTTTTATCGGTTTACTCGCCATTGGTCTATATATGACAGGTCTTGAAAAAGGCGATGATAAACAAGCGCTCTATGCTTTACACAAGTCTATGGGGATTGCACTCTTTGGACTGATGCTACTGCGATTGGTCTGGCTTAAAATAAGTCCGAATCCAGAGCAACTCTCCAAGAATAAATTCGAGCATATTCTTGGCCATGCCGTAAAAGGTCTCTTGTATTTAGCCATGCTAGGCATGCCAATCTCTGGCTGGATTATGTCTAACTCTGGTGGGCACGAAGTATCCTTCTTTAATATGTTTGCCTTACCAACGCTTATGGGTGAACATGAGATGACTCATGAGATTTCAGAATTCATCCACAGCACATTCGGATTTGTCTTAATTGCCATTGTCTTGTTACATATCGCCGGTGCATTAAAACATCACTTCGTTTATAAAGACGTGACCTTGCTACGAATGGTGGGTAAAAATAAAGCTACAGATACGACAGAAAAAAACTCAGAAGGAAAATAATGACCTTAAGCCCAATATCCATTACTGATTTAAAAAATGTACTTTGTTTAGGAGTCGCCGGTAATTTTGCCGGCCACCTGGAACAAGCGGGAGAAAGCCCTGATTTTGTCGAGGTTAAAACGATTGAGACTAAGGCGCCTAAAGGTCTATTTCCTTATTACATCCCAAATCAACCAGGGGTTATAGGCGGCTTCCCTCTCTCTTCCACAGAGATTCACTCTCCTAAAAACTTAGAAGAAAAGGCTCGCCTGCAAGCCGAGCCTGAAATCTGCATTCTGTTTGATGTGACTTACCAAGACGGCTTAGTGAACGATTTAGAGCCTAAAGCCTTTGCGGTCTTTAATGATTGCTCCATACGCAAACCCGGTGCGAAAAAAATCAGTGAAAAGAAAAACTGGGGGCCGGCGACCAAAGGGGTTTCTGAAAAATTTATGCCTTTGACAGGTTTTGAAATGGGCTGTGAACTAGATACCTATCATATCGCCTCGTTTCTAAAACGCGACGGTCAAATTTACGCCTACGGCAAAGACAGCTCGGTACTCACCTACTCTTACTTTCATAACCAGTTAAAAAATTGGATGATTGAACAACTCAACTTTCAAATTGATTTTGGCCCTTTAGAAAATTTGCATCAAATTGTTGAAAAGTGCGATTATCCAGCACAAATCATGGTGAGTCTCGGCGCAACCGCCTATACAGAATTTGGTGAAAGTGCCTTTTTAGAAGTCGGTGATGAACTCTTTTTCTATGCCTACGATGCTTCTTTAAACAGTGCTGACGAAGTTTATCAGCATATAACGGGTGAAACGAAACGCTTGATCAATAGCTCGATTCTGCATCAAACAATCACCTGATGCATAATCTATGCTTCTCATCCAAAACTAATCGAGTAAATCATTATGCCCAGCAATAAACAAATTCTGAATGAAGTGAATCACTGGTTAGACAAGGTGGTAATTGGTTTAAACCTTTGTCCTTTTGCTTCACGTCCATACGAACAAAAACAAATTCGATTTGCCATTTCGCAGTGTGATACAGATGCAAGCTTACTTGAAGAGCTGCAAAATGAATTAAAATTATTGGCCGAAACCAAAGCCGAAAAAATAGAAACTACATTGCTAATCGTGCCCAATATGCTGCAAGATTTTTATGACTATAATGACTTTTTAGACTATGTGGATGGGCTGATTGCAGACAATGAATGGGAAGGTATATTCCAAGTAGCCACCTTTCATCCAGACTACCAATTTGGCGGCACACAGCCAGAAGATGCAGAAAACCTAACCAACCGCGCACCCTATCCAATTTTGCATTTGTTACGAGAAGCCAGCCTAGAAAAAGCGATTGAACACTATCCTAATCCCGAGCTGATTCCAGAACATAATATTGAAACGATGAGTCACCTGACTTTAGAACAGAAAGTGAGTTTGTTTCCGCATCTATTTAAATGACCAGGCCTGGTCACTTCTTAAACTCACTTAAAATCATTTAATTAAAGGCCTCACAACGAGGCCTTTAAACCACTCATTTAGCCTCATAACAACGCCTTAGCTCGAGCATCACTTTGCGGCTGGACGTGTAATTAAATACCCACCTAAGATAATCGGTAATACCGCTAATAACTGCCAAAAGCTCGGCACTTCATTTAATAACCAGTAAGCCAAGCCTAATGTTATCAAGGGTGAAACGGCATATATAGCACTCACTTTAGTGATCGAAAGTCGGTGTAAAGATTCCATCCATAAGATTTTTGACATGACAAAAATCATCAGACCCAAAAACAGTAACCAAGGCCATTGTGACTGAATCATTTGCCAACTCGGCGTGACTTCAAAGATAGTAGCCATCCCATACACTAAAGGAATGCCAATCAAACTACGTGACAATAGAATATTGGTACTGTGGACTTTCTTTCTCGCCTGCTTCTGATAGTAGTTACCCAGCGGAGCTATCATGGCTGCTAGTAAGACCAAGATATCTCCTAAATTAATCTTCCAAACTTCGCCCACCGGAAACAAAATAATAATGGCACCCAATCCCATTAAAATTGCACCCAATAAATGCTGGCGATTCAGGTACTCTTCAGCGGATCGTTGAAAATAGAGATAAGCAAATAAAAGCTGTAAAAAGATAATCAGTGCCACATGGCTAGCGGTAGTGTACTGCGCACCTACAAATATCAACATAAACAGCGTTGCCATCAAAAAACTGGTTTTAAGCAACGCCGGATAAGCAGAGATATCACTAAACTGCTTGTACCGTCCTGTCCAGAATGCATACACACCTAATACCGTACCCGCAATCACCAAGCTATAGAATAAAGCATGAATTCCGCCTATGCTATGGGCTAAATAAAAAGTAGCTATTGGAAACCAAGCTTCTATAAAAGAAGCCGACAGGATATATATCTCCCCTTGTACCTGCCTATTTAATTTAAATAATTTCACTGAACTCCTTCTCTTTTATGGCTCTATGTGATTTGTAGTGGGTAATGCGATAATAGCACCACGCGGTTTCGGATAATAAGTGCAATTTGGAAATAGGAAGAGCCAGTTGAGTTAAACTCGAAGGCTTTTCCCGACCAAGAGAATTGCAAAATGAGTTATAACCAACTGACCGAGGGTCAAAGATACCAGATTTACGCATTATTGAAAGAGGGATTTTCGCAAAAAGTGATTGCCGACAATATTGAATGCCATCCCTCAACCATTTGCAGAGAATTAAAACGCAATAGAGGCAAGAAAGGCTACCGTCATAAACAAGCTAATAAGCTGGCAGTAGAAAGACGGCAAACGGCGACATAAATCCCTAAAAGTTGACTCAACCTGTCAAGGACTGGATCAGCCAACTTATTGAACAGGATTTAAGCCCACAGCAAGCCGTTAGACTACCTCAAAAGCAATAAAGGAATTAGTCTTCATCACGAAACGGTCTATCAGTATATAGTCGT
>VCMI01000158.1 GCA_006222135.1 Thiomicrorhabdus sp.
ACACGACGACAGTCGGACGCGCTCGTCAACAATAGAAGGCCTATCATCAATGCTTGGCGCTGTGCTGAACCTGCCTCGTGTCTCATAAATACCTGCACGCTTATGATATTTTTTCTTTCTACATAAATACTGGTGTAACAAACCTCCGCTTGATTTATCTTTGTAGATAAATTGGTAAATACGTTCATGACTTATTTTTATGTTGTGGCTTATCTTAATTCGACCACTCACTTGTTCAGGGCTCCAACGCTGCTTCAAGTAGTGAATAACAAGCTCCCAGCAGTCATGAGATATTCTTTTTTTTGCTTTACTTGACCGTCTTTCGACGGCTTGTGTATGTGCAAGCAACGGTCGCCAACCACGGGATTTAATATTGCGTTTGAGTTCACGGCTAATGGTCGATTTATGACGTTTTAACTCGTCTGCGATAGTCGTAATGCTATATCCGGCACGTTTGAGTCCGTAAATGTGATATCTTTCTTCTAAGGTCAGTTGATGATATGTGCTCATTGGGCAACACCTCTTTTGTGTAGGAACTTAAAAGGTAGCTTATCAACTGGCCTTTTTCAACTCCTATAGGTGTTGCACTTACTAGTTGAATCTATGCCCCAAAAAAAGCCTGTCGACATCGATATACTAATACGTCAAGCAGATCAAGCAATGTATCAAGCCAAGCTCACTGGCAAAGCTCAATACAGGATATTTAACGCCGAAGACGGTAATAAGCTACGCTTTAAATACAAGTTAATCGAAGGCATGAGTCAAGCCTTAAAGAATGCGGAATTTTGTCTCTATTACCAACCCAAGGTAAATATGCAAACCGGTAAAGTGCTTGGTGTAGAAGCGCTGATTCGCTGGCAACATCCAACAAAATATTTATTAGAACCTAACGAATTTTTACCCGTTCTTGCTGGCAACCCATTCATGATAGTGCTGGGAAATTGGGTTCTGGAGAACGCACTAAAACAAATGGAACACTGGTTGACTCAAGGCATAAAGCTTAAAGTCAGCGTTAATATTGATTCGCTCCAGCTTCAAGAAGATAATTTTTGCAATAATTTACAAAACCTACTGGCAAAACACCCCACTATTAACCCAAAAAATCTAGAGTTAGAACTCTTAGAGGGGGGTGAATTGAATGACTTAAAAATCACTTCAAAGGTTATAGATAAGTGCCAAGCCGCCTGTGGTGTTTCATTCACATTAGATGATTTCGGTACAGGTTTTTCGTCGTTGACCTATCTACAAAAATTGCCTGTGACGACCATTAAAATAGCCCAAAATTTTATTCAAGACTTACACAATAACACTGATAATTTAGCGACTATAAAAGGGGCTATTAAACTAGCAGAGGCCTTCGAATTAGGGGTTATTATTGAAGGCATAGACACCATTGAACACGGCGAAGTGTTGATTAAGATGGGGTGTCCACAAGCACAAGGCTATGCCATTGCACGGCCTATGCCGTCGGAGGAATTACCAGCTTGGTTAGAAACCTGGCAGACGCCTTCCGCTTGGAATAATTTGGTGACTGAACCATAAGATCAACTATAAAAGAGCTTAAGGGTCAAAGAACTCAGTCATCATTTTAGTTTTAAGCTTTTCCGACTAAGCGATTACCTAGAAGGTTCTATAGCCTTTTTTCTTAGGCTTAGGTTTCTTGGCAACCTTGTTAGCCGTGGCTTCAAGTGCTGGTTTTTCTTTAATAGGACGCTCATACTCCATCCAATCATCTAGCTTGTCCCAGACTTTATTCAAACCCTCGCGCTTTAACGATGAGAACAACTGTGCTGTGGCCGTTGGATACTCTGCTCTAAGCAAAGCTTGTAGCTTTAGAAGGCTTGCTTGTGCTGGCCCCTTTTTAAGCTTATCTGACTTAGTCAATAAGACATGAACGGGCAAATCGAGCGATTGACACCAATCCAACATCTGTAAATCTATGTCCGTCGGTGGCATTCTGCAATCCATCAATAAGATCAAACCTTTCAGGCCTTTGCTTTTTTCAATGTATTCAGAGAGCCCAGCTTCCCACGCGCGTTTAATTTTGACATTGACCTTAGCGAAACCGTAACCCGGTAAATCAACTAAAGCGCGTGTCTCATCGACCATAAAAAAGTTGATTAACTGGGTACGTCCAGGAGTTTTACTGATTCGAGCCAAGCCTTTTTGCGATGTGATGACATTTAAAGCACTGGATTTACCAGAGTTTGAACGCCCGGCAAAAGCCACTTCATGCGTTAAATCGTCAGGACAAAGCGCTAATGTTGGTACACTTTTCAGGTAGGTTGCTTGCTGGTATAGAGGATGTTGCATAATTAAGACTTTTCCATAACGTTAATACTTTATCAATAGTGTGCAACAGTATATACTTTATCCTATTTTTTAACGACTCAAACCGTTCAAACCCTTCTAAATCAAAGGGATTTACTGTTCAATACGAACTTTAACGGACAATTGAAAACCTAATAATAGATGCCTAATGACTGAATCAAAAACACCAGCAAGCGCAAGCGCAGCTCCAAAAACTGTAAAACTAAAGCAACCTAATCAACTATTGAACTTTTTTGGCTCAATGAATTTAGCAGTGACTTTATTAATGATGCTCTCGATTGCATCGGTTATCGGCACGGTTTTGAAACAAAACGAGACCATGCAAGATTACATGATTCAATTTGGACCTTTTTGGGCTGAGGTCTTTAATAGCCTGGGCTTGTTTCAAGTCTATGGCGCGGCTTGGTTTATTCTAGTTCTGGTCTTTTTACTGCTCTCAACCAGTATTTGTGTCACCCGTAATACTCCGGGGTTTTTAAAGGACATGAAACAGTATAGTGAAAAACTGTCACGCGCAGCCCTGCAACATCAACCTAATAACACCACATTTGATGGCGCCGTTACGCTTGAAAGACAGCAAGAACATGCCGTCGCCTTGCTGAAGCATAAAGGTTATAAAACCAAAATACATCTACGCGATGATGGCAGTGTTACCGTCGCGGGTTTAAAAGGTAAATGGAATCGTCTAGGTTATTTCCTGACCCACATCTCCATTATCGTTATTTGTATAGGGGCGCTGTTAGACAGTAATTTACTTTTAAAGTACCGTGAACTCACCGGGTCTTTAGAAGCTGAAACGCGTACCGTTTCCTTAGATGAAATCAATCAAAATTCTTGGTTAGGCCCTGAAAACATGTCTTTCCGAGGCTCTGTTAATGTGCCTGATGGCCAGAAAACAGATGTGTTGTTCCTGCCTTATAGAAATGGTTATTTAGCACAAAAACTGCCTTTTACTGTCCTTAATCAACAGTTTAGAATTAAGTATTACGACACGGGAATGCCTAAATCCTTTGAAAGTGATTTGATTCTAACGGCACCTGAGCTAGATGAACCAATCCATGCAACGATTGCCGTTAACCATCCACTTTATTATAAAAACTACGCTATTTATCAGTCCTCTTTTGCGGACGGTGGAACAACCTTAAAACTAAAAGTACACCCACTGCTTTCGCCTATCTCTAATCCGTTAGAGCTGGAAACAGCCGTTAATAAAGTCGAGCCTTTAAAAACACCTGCGGGTAAATTTAAAGTCGAATTTAATGACTTTAAAATGCACAATATCATTCCTGCTTCCGATGAAGAGAAGGCTTTGACGGGTCACAAAATGCATAACAATGGCCCAACCATTATCTTCAAGGTGCGTAATGAACAAGGTAAGGCTTGGGAGTATGAAAATTACGTTATGCCAAGTCTGCAGGAAGGTCGTCTCTTCTTTATGACGGGTATGCGTGAAAGCCAGGCCGAACCGTTCCGCTACCTATTTATTCCTGCAGATGCGAACCGTAAAAAAGAGCGTTTCTTTAAGTTCTTAACCTTACTAAACAATCCAATTAAGTCTATGGAGTTGTTTACGGCTCAGTATCCTAAAACAGCGGATGTTTCTGAGAAAACGTATCAGTTGCAAACTAAACTCATTCAGCAGTTATTAGCCCTATTCCGTTCAAAAGGCTTTACAGGTATTACTGAATTTGCGAATAACAATGTACCTGAAGCGGAACGCGAACAAGTCTCTGACTATTATTTTGGTCAAACCAGCTTTGCGTTACAAACTTTATACCTGGATGTTCTGAAAAACGAAGGGGTTATACAATTGCACAATGATGAAATTTCACAATTTGATCAAACTTGGTTTGAAGATGCTCTAAATACGGTTGCGGGTTTAAGTGCTTATGGCCCACCAATGTATTTTGAAGTAGCCAGTTTCAAACAAATTCAGGCGACAGGGCTACAAATCACCAAATCCCCTGGTAAAGATGTCGTTTATTTTGGCAGTGCAATGCTTATAATTGGAGTATTCTTCTTATTCTATGTCCGACAACGTCGAGTTTGGATTCATATCAAACCCAATGCGGAGACAAAATCAGGTACAACAGCACCCAGTTCTGAAATCACCATAGCGGCGAAAGATAATAGAGATTTACCTGAAACAACCACCGAATTTAACGGTCTTGTTAATCGTGTGAAAAAGTTCAATAATAGCAATATTAACACATCATTGTAGGGATATAAAAATGCAAACTGAAACCTATCTAGAAGAATTTAAAAACGAAGGAAAGAAGCCCTTCACCCTTAGGGATGCGGCTTGGATTGCTTTCGTCATACTTGGCAGTTTTTACGCTTGGATCCAATATGGTTCACTCATGGATGAATATGAGATTGGGATTTTAGGCGGAACGACCATTGGTCTAATATTCTTAGGGCGTTTATGGCCGAGTTTACAAACCCTAACCGTCTCGGTGAGTTTGATGGTCATGCTCGCTATATGGACCTATAGTACCCACGGTGACGTGATTACGGCCAATGAAGAAACTTTCTTTTTGAAATTTTTACTCTCTAGTCAATCTGCCATTATGTGGATGAGTGCGCTGTTTGTAATGGCCACCGCAACTTACTTTTTAGCTTTATATAACAAATCGGACTTTACCTATAAAACGGCAAATGTCATGGTTTGGGCCGCCGCTACTTTTGGTTTAGTCGGCATGATGGTGCGCTGGCGCGAATCTTATATCATCAACTTCAATTACGGTCATATTCCGGTCAGTAGTTTGTATGAAGTCTTTATCCTCTTTGTTGTACTAACTTCATTAATGTATTTATTCTATGAGCAACGTTATAAAGTCCGTGCTGTAGGGGGGTTTGTTATGTTGGTCATCAGTGCGGCCGTTGGTTTTCTACTTTGGTATACCTTTGGTAAAGATGCTCATGTTATTCAACCTTTAGTCCCAGCTTTGAAAAGTTATTGGATGAAAATTCATGTACCAGCCAACTTTGTCGGTTACGGTTCTTTCTCTATTGCCGCCATGGTTGGGGTGGCTTATCTGCTAACTGAACGCGCTTTGAGAAAGAATTCAGAAAGCGGTTTTGCCAAAAGAATGCCTGCTTTAGAGGTCATGGATGATTTAATGTATAAAGTCATTTCTCTTGGTTTTGCTTTCTTTACTATTGCCACGGTCTTAGGCGCGATGTGGGCGGCTGAAGCTTGGGGTGGATACTGGTCTTGGGATCCTAAAGAGACGTGGGCACTGATTGTTTGGCTAAACTACGCCGCTTGGTTGCATCTACGTATGTCTAAAGGCTGGCGCGGTACACCTCTGGCTTGGTGGGCGTTTATTGGTCTGTTGATCACCACCTTTGCTTTCCTAGGCGTGAATATGTTCCTTTCTGGTCTACACTCTTACGGCGAACTGTAAAGGACGAAGGTTAATATTATGTTACGTAGAAAATTATTAACATCCTTAGCGGCTCTTCTCATGACCAGTGGTCTATCGCACTCTGCACTTGCTGCAGAGAGTGAGGCATTGATGCCAGGGGTCGAATATAAACAGATTCCAACTCCGCAAGACATTGCCCCATACACTAAAACCGTCGTTGAAGTGTTTGGTTATACCTGTCCGCACTGTTACCACTTGGAGCCAAGTCTCAACAAGTGGCTAAAAGATAAACCCGATGATGTGCATTTTGAACGTATGCCTGTGGTTTTTAACAGTCCTAACTGGATATTTATGGCGAAGGTCTTTTATACGGCTAAAGAAGTCGGTGTCCTTGATCAATCGCATGAAGCTTTTTTTAATGCCTTACACCGTGATAAAAAAGAGCTTTTTACGGTCGAAAAAATTGCTGAATTTTTCACCCAATTTGGTGTTAAAAAAGCTAATTTTATCGCCACTTTTAAAGGTTTTAAAGTGGATCAACTGGTCCGTAAAGCAGCAATATTAACTCGTAGTTATGGTGTTGAAGGTGTTCCTGCGGTCATCGTTAATGGTAAGTACCTAACCGATGTGCCTATGACGGGTAGTCGAGATAAATTATGGCAAGCCGTCGACCGTTTGACGACTAAATAGTATTTACTAAAAAACTCATTATAAAATATGGGTTTAAAACAAAAGGGGCTAAAAGCCCCTTTTTTGGTTTGATACATTCAAGTCGTAAGTGCAACAGTTTTAATTTCCCAGAACACCTCATTAGGTGTTCTGAATCCTAAACACTTTCTTGGGCGATTGTTGAGCTTATCAACAACCCAATCAATTTCTTCCTGAGTTACTTTATCGAAGTCTGTTCCTTTTGGAAAGAATCGTCTTAACAATCCATTGGTATTTTCATTGGTTCCACGCTCCCAAGAAGAGTAAGGGTGGGCAAAATAAAAATCTGTCCCAAGCTCTTTTGCCATCGTTTGGTATTGTGAAAACTCTTTGCCAGTTATCTGAAGTTAATGAATGAACAGGCCTGTTTAAAGCTCGTAATTGCTCAATGATGACAGCGCTAACGATGTCTGACTTTCTCGTGTTAACTTTAATGAAGCGAGCGATTCTAGATGTTCGATCAACCATTGATACTAAGCTAGCGCTTGATGGAACTCCAAAAACAGTATCTAACTCCCAATCTCCAAGTCGGASKCGCTCGTCAACAATAGAAGGCCTATCATCAATG
>VCMI01000020.1 GCA_006222135.1 Thiomicrorhabdus sp.
ACACGATAAATTGGTAAATACGTTCATGACTTATTTTTATGTTGTGGCTTATCTTAATTCGACCACTCACTTGTTCAGGGCTCCAACGCTGCTTCAAGTAGTGAATAACAAGCTCCCAGCAGTCATGAGATATTCTTTTTTTTGCTTTACTTGACCGTCTTTCGACGGCTTGTGTATGTGCAAGCAACGGTCGCCAACCACGGGATTTAATATTGCGTTTGAGTTCACGGCTAATGGTCGATTTATGACGTTTTAACTCGTCTGCGATAGTCGTAATGCTATATCCGGCACGTTTGAGTCCGTAAATGTGATATCTTTCTTCTAAGGTCAGTTGATGATATGTGCTCATTGGGCAACACCTCTTTTGTGTAGGAACTTAAAAGGTAGCTTATCAACTGGCCTTTTTCAATTCCTATAGGTGTTGCACTTACTAGTTGAATCTATGGCAGTCGTCGTGTTCAATATTAAGCTCTCATGATTTAAACCGAGATTAAGCTTTGACCAGGCCTGGTCAAATGATTAAGCATGCTAAAATGCGTCAATTGAATCTTATCAGTGAGTGTTTTTGGTATGCGTTTTCGTGTTATCTCCAATCAAAATATTACCCCTCTGTGCCAAGATAAAGCCCTTTATCATCTGGTATTGCAGCCCGAAAACGGCCAGCGGATTGATTATCAACCAGGCGACTGGTTAACACTACAAGCGGCCAATCAACCTGAATGGGTCGCGGCACTATTGGCAGAGTTGTCCTTGTCTGGTGAAGAATTCATAGAATTACGTCGTGTCGGGCGTGTCTCGGTTAAGCAGGCGTTAACTAATCACTTAGAAATCTCTCAGTTGAATCCTGCTATTCTCAATAAAATGCAGCGTCAATATGGGTTAGGGGATTGGGTCGATAGACATGCCATGATGGATTACGCCAAAGGTCGGGATATTCTGGATCTATTGCAAACCTTCACGTCACTTAATGTCTTAGGGGTTGAATTTCTAAGTCTTCTCTCTCCTTTAGCACCGCGATATTATTCCATTGCTTCGGCTCCGGTCGCCGTGGGTAATACAGTAGATCTAGTGGTGAAGTTGGTGACCTATTTACCTGAAGCAGGTAATAGACTTGCCAGACGTAGGCATTATGGTGTCGCCAGCTATAGCGTAAGTCAGCTGCAAGCCGACGAGATGGTTGAGGGTGATATTAAGCCGAATCCTACTTTTAAACTGCCTCTAGATTCGACCCTGCCTATTATTATGATTGGCGCGGGTACGGGAATTGCACCCTATATCGGTTTTATACAGCAACGTGTCGCTGATAAGGCCAGTGGGCAAAGCACGCTATTTTTCGGTGAAACTCACCAGGCCAGTTCATTTTTATTCGATGATTATCTCCAACACTGCCAGAAAGCTGGGCAACTGAATTTGTTTACCGCTTTTTCAAGAGACCAAGCCGAAAAATACTATGTACAAGATGTCATACAACAGCAGGCCGAGAATCTTTGGAAACAACTTCAACAGGGTGCCATTATCTATATTTGTGGGGATCAGTTTAGTTTAGCCAAGTCGGTTGAAAACACCTGGATTAAGTTGATTATGCGGTTTGATAAGGTGGATTTAGAGAGTGCACAAAGCACTTGGCAGAACTGGCGAAAGCAGAAACGTGTGCAGTTAGATGTGTATTAAATTTATATAAAATTACCCATAGTGTACTTACGTACAATAGAATTATTTTGAATCCTCTCTAAAATAGTCCTTAAATCGTTTGAAAGTTTAAAGACATTTAGAGGAAATCATCATGAAACAATTATTAGCTTTATTAACCATAGTGGTCTCGGTGACTACGGCGATGTTTATTGCATCTGGTACGGCCTATGCCGTGAATAATGATGCAAGTCAGCAACAAGCCGAAAACATGCCTTTAAGTGCTAGCCAATCATGTTCCCTGATGGGAAAGAAAGTCTAAAGCATTTAATCTGTATTTTCTGGTACAAAAATACACTTTACATATGCAGAATCATCTACCTATGCATTAAGACCGACGGATTTAGGTTTGGTTGGTTTTATGACTTCTCGTCGTAAGCGGGAGTGAAACGGTATGATTGGTTCGGTGGGTTAATCTCAGAGTTAAATAAAAAAGGCGATTCAATTAAATTGAATCGCCTTTTTTTATTGCCTGGAATTTAGTATTGAAGAATAGGTTGTAGGCTTAGGCTAACGTTAATTCATTCTTCCAATTGTGATCACTTGTTCTTTAAAGCGATCTACCAATCACTATTCCAAAGAGAGCTTTAAGCCAATTGCATTTAGGCGTTTTGCTTCGATCTCTAAATCCAGCCGAGTTAATGGATGGTCTTGTAACCAGTTTGCTTCAAATTCTAGATGAAGATGATTTTTATTCTTAATGGAAAGCAGAGGATCTGCTTGTTCGAAATCTCGACCACGGTGAATGCGAACCGCTAAGCGGAGCAATACGGTTAAATAAATCTGTTGTTGGGCGGTCGTTTCATCTAGATCGGCGTAGACTGTTGAATTGAATTTTCCACGATGGTTTAACATCATGGCACTCAGCATCTGTTTTTCCTGTTGATCAAAACCAGGCATGTCGGCTTGTTCAACCAAGTAAGCACTGTGATTGCGATAACGTCTGTAACTGATGGCTATTCCGCATTCATGCAGCATGCTAGCCCATTTTAATAGACGTTTTAGATCATAATCAGTGGAGCGTAACTTCCAGCTGTTGTGGGCTTGTTTGAAGAGTGATTTAGCTGTTTTTGCAACATGAGTGGCTTGTTGTGTATCGACTCGCATCCACTTCTGCATGGCACTGACACTCACTTCTCGAACATCTTCAGCATAAAGTCTACCGAGCGTGTCAAACACCAACCCTTCACGTAGGGCATTTGCTGAGACTTGCATTTGCTCAATACACAATTCTATAAAAGTCGCCATTAAAATGGCTAAACCTCCGGCCAATACTGGGCGGCGTTCATCTTTTAAGCCCTCTAGTTTAAGGGAGTCTGCCGATTCGGCTTTAATGAGTACGGCCGCGAGTTTTTGCATGCCAGCTAGGGTAATGCCTGATTCTGACCACCGATTGAGTTCTAAAATTTGACCAATGGACTTAATCGAGCCTGAAGCACCAATAGCCGTGTCCCAGCCTAGGTTTTTGAGTTGAGTTCGATGCGGTCTAAGGACTTGACGGCATTTAGAGATGGCTGTATCCATGCGTTCTGTGGTGATTTTCCCTTTAGGGAAGCAGGCTTGTGTAATGCTGACGCAGCCCATTTCGGTGCTGGTTAGATGGCTATTTTCAAAGCCTTTGCCAATAATATATTCAGTGCTACCACCGCCTATGTCCATAACCAGTCTCTGTTCAGTGCTCGCCGGTAAACTGCGTGCTACACCTAGATAGATAAGACGGGCTTCTTCTTGGCCAGCGATAATCTTAATGGTGTGCCCAAGGACTTGCTTGGCTTGCATTAAAAATTCATGGCTATTTCGGGCATTCCGTAATGTGTTTGTGCCCACAGCACGCACATTTAGAGCGGGAATACCTTTTATAAGTTGCCCAAACCGCTCCAGACATTCAATACCCTGTTGGAAGGCTTTGTCCGTCAGCTTGCCATTTTCATCCAGGCCAGAGCGCAAACGTACCATCTCTTTATGCTTATCAATCACCTGCATCTGACCGTGCACTTCACGCGCGATAATGAGATGAAAACTGTTAGAGCCTAAATCAATCGCGGCATACAGTGATTGATCTGATTCATTTTCTAGTTCGGGTTTTTTGGGAGTCTGTTTTTGCATTTTTTTCATCTTGTAAATCGTTTGGGGCATTTTACCTGGTTTAAACGTTCTACAAAACCATCAAACGATTTTATTAAGTATTTGCACTTTAAAGCGGTTGATTTTGAACTAGCTGTATTTATCAACTAACGCTTGCTGGGCACTAAAAGGTATTTCTCCATCAATCGGTTTCGGAACATAAGAACCATCTGGTTGGAGTATCCAAGCGCCGGTATTGTCTTCTAAATAGATGGCCAACCCTTCGGTGTAAACTTGCTGAAAGCAGTCAGGATCTAAAATAGGGAAACCAGTTTCAACGCGCGCCGTTAAGTTACGTTTCATCCAATCGGCACTTGAGCAGAATAGGTCGGGTTGGCCACCATCGTTTTCAAAGTAATAGATACGATGATGCTCTAAGAAACGGCCGATAATCGAAGTGACCGTAATGTTCTCGGATAAGCCAGGAATGCCTGGACGCAAACTACAGATACCACGGACAATTAAATCAATTTTAACGCCGGCTTGTGAGGCTTTATACAAGGCATCAATAATTGTTTGCTCTTCCAAACCATTCATTTTTGCAATGATTCGACCAGGCCTGTCAGCTTTGGCGTGTTCTGTTTCGCGTTCAATACGTTTCAACATGCCTGATAGCAGTGTGAAAGGAGATTGCAATAAAACTTCGAGATCTTTAGTGTCACCCAAACTCGTCAGTTGCTGGAAAATCTTGGAGACATCGCGACCAATCGCAGGATTGGCCGTCATTAGACCAAAATCAGAGTAGAAACGCGTGGTAATGTGGTGATAGTTACCCGTACCCATATGGGTGTAGTGGCGAATTTTGTCCGCTTCACGACGCACGACTAAAATCATTTTTGCATGGGTTTTATAACCGACTACACCGTACACAACATGAACGCCAGCATCTTGCAAACGGGTCGCTTGGATAATGTTATTGCCTTCATCAAAGCGTGCGCGCAGTTCCACTACCGCCGTGACTTCCTTGCCATTTTTAGCGGCACGTTCTAAGGCTTTGATGATTAAAGAATCTTCACCAGTACGATACAGCGTCATGCGGATGGCTAATACATCTGGGTCAGTCGCCGCTTGATGTAAAAACTCGATAACAGGTGCAAATGCATCATAGGGATGGTGTAGTAAAATATCCTTTTCACGAATTTTATCAAAAATATTTTGTTCAGATTGTTGATGGTGCGTAAAGAGTTGAAAGAATTTTTTAGGGTGGCGTTTGGTCTTGTGTCGCTTAGCCGAGAAGGGCGGAAAGGATAAATCAGGTCGATTGACCATGCCAGGCACAGCATCCAAACGGTGCAAATTGACAGGGCCCGTGACTTGGTAAAGTGCAGCCTCATTCAGTTCGAAACGGTCTAATAGATAATCCACCATATTTCTTGGACAGTTGTCCGCGACCTCCAGTCGAATGGCTCCGCCATATTGGCGACCTGAGAGTTCGCCTTTCAAAGCACTCAGAATATCGTCGACCTCTTCTTCATCAATAAATAGGTTGGTATTGCGCGTCACTCGAAATTGGTAACAGCCGGTCACGGTCATGCCGGGAAATAGGCGTGAGACATTGGCATGTAAAATAGAAGAAAGGAAAACAAAATCATCCTGTCCTTCGGTTGCGTCATCTGGCAGTTTGATAATACGCGGTAGGGAACGCGGCACTGGCACTATGGCGAGGCCATTTGATCGCCCAAAAGCATCCTTACCTTCAAGAGAAACAATAAAGTTTAAGGTTTTATTTAAGACTTTTGGAAAAGGGTGTGAAGGATCGAGTCCGACGGCACTCAATACCGGTTGTAGTGATTCGATAAAATAATTCGTCAACCAGGCTTTATGTTGCTCCGTCCAGTGGTTACGGCGTAGAAAACGAATCTGCTCCTTTTCTAAAGCGGGCACCAGTAGATGTTTTAAAGTGAGGTATTGATCTTTAACGATTTCGTGGGCGGTTTTAGACAAGCACTCAATCACGACTTTAGGGTCTTGATTATCGGGGAGGGTTAAGGCGTCAGGATCCTCTTTTAACTCATTTAAACTGGCCAACCGAACTTCAAAAAATTCATCCATATTGCTACTGGAAATACACAAATACTTTAGGCGTTCCAATAATGGAATGTCAGGGTTTTTGGCTTGTGCCAATACACGACGGTTAAACTCTAACAGACTCTGCTCTCGGTTGATAAAACGCGGGTATTTTGGAGCGTCTAGGTTCGTTGGATTCGTTAAGTTGTCATTTGCAGAGGTAGCGGACATGTGTGTTCCTGAATTGAGTCGGTGTGACCATTGTTAGTGTATAAAATTAGTCTATTTTAGCCTATTATTGTTGTGTAATCAGAATTGCTGTATTAAGTTTAGATGACAGTTTTTTCAACTTTGGTACTTAATATAACTAATATTGTAGTTGACCCTGCGCTCAAATGGCTTGGTAAGGCCGCAGGACATGCCCTGCGCTCACATGTTTTGTAAAGCCGCAGGACATGCCAGGCCTGGCAATTAATGAGAACTTAAATAGTTTTTTCTATCGTTAATTGTTGGTTAAGATGAGGAGTTCTTTATTTGTGAGCTGGCTCCTGCTCTGGAGTTTGCAGGGTTTCTGGCTCTGTTTCAATTTCATCATCAATCTCTAAGGGTTCTTGGCAGGTTTTGGAAGATTGACAGCCACAGCTCGGTACTGGGTCGACGCCTCCTGGATTCCCAGGATGACAGCGAAAGATGCGTTTAAGAGCCAGCCAGCCACCGCAGAGAAGGCCATGCTGCTTCAACGCATCAATGGCGTAATGCGAGCAGCTCGGGTAAAAGCGACACCTCGGCCCGAGAATCGGGCTGATAAACAGTTGATAAAAGCGTACTAGACCAATGAATAGCCAAGTAAGTGGGTTAAAGGGTTTCAATTAAATCACTTAAAGAAGTCAATGTTATAATGGCCATTATGAGTATTCTCCGCGAGCCTATGCTCTAAGTTATCAACCGCGAAGCAGTTGGGTAGTTAATAGTGTTGTGCAAAAGTGCACTTTAATTCTTTAAAATAAAGAGCCGTTCAAAGGTTTCAAGGTCTTCGACCAGCACTTGCATGGTTAGGTTGTAGCGCTAGAGAGTATGCTCTTTACTTGTATAGGGCTGATAAAAATAACGTGCTTCCCTAAAAATCATAGAAAAAGATAACTATGTTTCAGGATAGAATACCAAGTTATAAGCGATAAAATGTATTATCCAACGATTAAAGGAAATTTACCATGATAGCGACTTCCCGTAGCATTCTTATTGTGCAAGCAACGATTGTCAATGAAGGCCAACAATGGGTTGGTGATGTTCTGGTAAAGAATGGACGCATCGTAGAAGTGGCAGAGCACATTATGACGGAGGCTGATCACGTTATTGACGCTAAAGGTTTAATGTTGTTACCCGGCATGATTGATGATCAAGTCCATTTCAGAGATCCAGGATTGACTTCCAAGGGAGATATTGCCACGGAATCTAAGGCGGCCCTAGCCGGTGGTACGACTACCTTTATGGACATGCCTAATGTAAAGCCGACGACGACCACTATTGATAATTTGGAAGCAAAATATCAGATTGGAGCAGAGAAGGCTTGGAGTAATTACTCTTTTTACTTTGGTGCGACCAATGATAATTTAGACGAACTTAAGAAAGTGAATCCTCGCAATGTTTGTGGCGTTAAGATTTTTATGGGCGCTTCAACCGGTAATATGTTGGTCGATCGTGAGCAGGCTTTGCGTGATATTTTCACTCATAGCCCAACACTGATTACCACGCATTGCGAAGATACGCCGATGATTAATGCGCAGGAAGAGATCTACCGCGCAAAGTATGGTGACGATGTCCCTGCTTTTGAACATCCTAATATTCGCTGTCGTGAAGCCTGTTATAAGTCGTCCTCTTTTGCGGTGCAGTTGGCTCAAGAAACGGGGGCGGATTTGCATATTTTGCACCTAACCACCGCCGAAGAGATGGAACTGTTTGAACCAGGGCCGGTAGAGGGTAAGAAAATTACCGCCGAAGCCTGTGTGCATCACCTTTGGTTTACCGAAGATGATTACGCGGCCAAGGGCCACTATATTAAATGTAATCCAGCGATTAAAAAACAGTCTGATCGTGATGCTATTCGCCAAGCGGTCAGAGAGGGGCGTATTGATATAATCGCCACAGACCATGCTCCGCACAGTGAAGTGGAAAAAAACAATCCTTATTTTAGCGCGCCGGCGGGACTGCCTCAGGTACAACAATCTATACCGGCCCTATTGGATATGGTGCATGATGGCGTATTCGACATCGAAACGATTGTGCAAAAGACCGCGCATAATGTTGCGATTCGTTATCAAATTGAGGAGCGTGGCTATATTCGAGAAGGCTATTGGGCGGATCTGATTTTGGTGGATATGAATAAACCCCATACAGATGATAAAGCACATAATCTCTATAAGTGTCAGTGGTCTCCTTGGGAAGGACATACCTTTAAATCGAGTGTCATTAGTACGATTGTGTCGGGTGAACTGAAGTATCATCAAGGCCAGTTTGCAGCGTTTACCCCAGGAAAACGCGTCTTATTCAATCGTTAAAAGGGTTGGGTAGACCAGAATCATGGTTTACTCAGTTTAAGTACTCTTAAATATAGGAACTCAATATGTCTGAAGTGTTTATCGGGAAACAGCCGGTTTTAGATGTAAATATGAATGTGTTTGCTTACGAATTACAGTTTCATCAAGGTTTGAATCCGAATAAAAATACGGTTGAAGCGACGATTGAATTGATTAAAAGAACTCAAGAAAAGATCGGTTTTCAATCCATCGTCGGTAAGCATGACGCTATGTTGCATCTGCCCAAGGCATTACTTAATGTTCAATCGCTGCCCAACTTCGATGAAAATCATTCGCTTATCCTTGAGATTCCAAATGATGTCACTCAAGATGTCGCTTTGTTACGCAGCCTGAAAGAACTAAAGTCAGAAGGCTTGCATATCGCCTTGGAGAACTATAATGATGAGGAGTCTAGTCTTAAGCTTGCCTCTATCAGCGACTATGTAAAAATTAACATCGAAACCTTTAGTGAGTTGAAGTTAAAGGAGATGCTTGAAGAACTTCATAAGAAGGGTATTAAGGTCATTGCCAATAAGGTCGAAACTGAAGAGATGTTCTTGTATTTGAAGAAATTAGGTTTTGATTATTTTCTGGGTTATTTCTTCACCAATCCAGTGATTATGAATGGTCAAAAATTGTCTGGAAATAAACTTACTTTATTACAGCTATTAGCCAAGGTAAATGATCCAACCACTGACTTTCATCAACTCTCTAATATTATCGGTCAAGATGTTTCTTTAAGCCATAAACTCTTATTAGCGATTAACAATCCTGCGACTATGATTCCCGTTAGAGTTGAAAATATTGCAGATGCTTTGCGATATATGGGGCTTAAACGCCTTAAGTTTTGGGTGAATATGCTAATGTTGTCCAGCATGGAAGATGTACCACAAGAGCTGTTAACCACCTCTTTAATGCGCGCTAAATTTTGTGAGTTAATGGCCGAGTCAGCTGGACATGCTCGTGATAAGGACAGCTACTTTTTGATGGGACTATTTTCAAGTCTTGACGCATTTTTTAAAATACCGATTTCTGAAATTGTCAGTGAAATGCCTTTGTCAGAAGAAATTCGAACGGCTTTAGTGGATAGAAAAGGCACAATGGGTGACGCGCTTAAAGTATTAATGGCCATGGAACAAGCGAAGGTTTCGGAGGCCAGTGTGCACTATGAACAATTAGGCCTCAGTGAAATTAGTAATAGTTTTATGGCGGCAAACGCCTGGGCACAACAGGCAATCAGCTCTTAGCTCTATTTAAAAACTTCAATATGAATCTCTAAATTATTTAATAAGCTGGGATTTCTCGGCTTATGTATTTTCTATCTTAATATCTGCATTGACGGATGAACACTCATTTATTATTCACCTCACAAGGAACGCTTTATGGCCATGCAATCAATCAACCCCGCGACAGGCGAGTTATTAGGCTCATTTGAAACTTGGGATCAAGAAACTTTGAACGATGTCGTGACGCAAGCTGGTTATCAATTTGATGACTGGTCAAAACTCACGCCGATTGAAGATCGTTGCTTGATGATAAGACGCGTTGCCGATGTATTGCGTGATGACAGTGAATTATTAGCGGAATTGATTACCTTAGAAATGGGTAAAACCTTTGTAGAAGCGGAAGCGGAAATAGAGAAATGCGCCATGGTTTGTGAGTTTTATGCACAAAACGGTCCGACGTATTTACAAGATGAGATGGTAGAGACGGATGCTAGTCGTAGTTATATTAACTACCAGCCTCTGGGTGTTGTATTGGCTGTTATGCCATGGAACTATCCATTTTGGCAAGTGTTCCGCTTTGCTGCGCCAGCCTTAGTAGCCGGTAATATTGCGATTTTAAAACACGCCTCTAATGTGCCGCAATGTGCCTTAGCGATGGAAGAAGTTTTTAGAAAGGCTGGTTTTCCAGATAATATCTTTACCACCTTAATGATCGGTTCCGAGATGGTTGAAAGTGTCATTCGTCACCCAATCGTGCGTGCGGTGACCTTAACGGGAAGCGAAAAAGCAGGACGTGCCGTTGCCAGTATCGCAGGGTCAGAATTGAAGAAAACCGTTTTAGAACTCGGTGGTTCAGATGCTTTTATTGTGCTTGAAAATGCGGATATGAAAAAAGCCGTCGAAGGGGCTGTTAAAGGTCGTTTCCAGAATATGGGGCAAAGTTGTATTGCCGCCAAACGATTTATTGTTGATCATGTTCAGGTAGATAAATTTGTTGAAATGTTTAAAGCAGCGATTGAAGCCAAGTTTGTGGCCGGTGATCCTATGGATCCTGCCACGACCTTAGCGCCTATGGCGAGACAAGATCTCTTGGATGAGTTACATGAGCAAGTCATGGAGTCGGTTGATTTAGGCGCGGTGATTGTCACCGGCGGTTATCAGTTGGACCGTCCAGGTTGTTATTATGCGCCAACTATTTTGACTAATATCACCAGTAATATGCCCGCGTACAATGAAGAGTTTTTTGGACCGGTCGCCATTGTCATTAAAGCCACTGAACCGGCCCATGCTTTGGGCATTGCTAACTCGATAGACTATGGTTTAGCAGGTAGTATTTGGAGTGATGATGAATCGACGGCTGAAACCATGGCTCGTGGTATGGAATCAGGCGCGACCTTTATCAATAGCTTCAGTTTTTCCGATGCTAGAATGCCATTTGGCGGCGTTAAGAACTCAGGTTATGGTCGAGAACTTTCTTCACACGGCATTCGAGAGTTTACCAATGTAAAGTCTATTTGGATTAAGTAATTCAGAGATTTTTACGACTAGTTGACTCAGTAGACCACTTTAAAAACCGATTTTTATCGGTTTTTTGCACTCATAGATTCAACTAGTAAGTGCAACACCTATAGGAATTGAAAAAGGCCAGTTGATAAGCTACCTTTTAAGTTCCTACACAAAAGAGGTGTTGCCCAATGAGCACATATCATCAACTGACCTTAGAAGAAAGATATCACATTTACGGACTCAAACGTGCCGGATATAGCATTACGACTATCGCAGACGAGTTAAAACGTCATAAATCGACCATTAGCCGTGAACTCAAACGCAATATTAAATCCCGTGGTTGGCGACCGTTGCTTGCACATACACAAGCCGTCGAAAGACGGTCAAGTAAAGCAAAAAAAGAATATCTCATGACTGCTGGGAGCTTGTTATTCACTACTTGAAGCAGCGTTGGAGCCCTGAACAAGTGAGTGGTCAGTCGTCGTGT
>VCMI01000159.1 GCA_006222135.1 Thiomicrorhabdus sp.
ACACGACGACTGTGCCGTACTGCGTGAACAATGCCTACTTACACCACTGGTATTACACTCAGACAATGGCAGCCCGATGAAAGGCAGTACCTTAAGAGCTAAGCTCGAATCACTTGGGATAGTCAGCTCTTACAGTCGACCAAGAGTCAGCAATGACAATCCTTATGTAGAGTCGTTGTTTAAAACCTTAAAATACTGCCCTCAATGGCCAACTAAAGGGTTTTCAACCTTAGAGAATGCCAGGAAGTGGATGTTGAAGTTCGAACAGTTTTACAACCATGAACATCGCCATAGCGGTATTCGATATGTAACGCCTAGCGAGCGCCATGGGCTAAAAGATGTAGCGCTGCTTGGACAACGTAAAGTGGTGTATGAATTAGCAAAATCAAAGTATCCAGAAAGATGGTCTGGCAGACAGACCAGAAATTGGACACCAGTAGGCGCGGTAAGCTTAAATCCGGATCGGGAAATTGTTCCGGTTCAAGCCGTCGCTTAAAACACGTTTATCGGACAACTACCTTGAAAAACTCCGCTCTTAAACAAGGACACCATCATGTTAAAAAATAATCAAACAGCACCCGAATTTAATAGCCCAAATCAAAACAATGAAATGGTTTCATTAAGTCAGTTTAAAGGCCAAAAAAACGTTGTGCTCTATTTCTATCCAAAAGATGATACACCTGGCTGCACGATCGAAGCCAATGATTTCACTAAGTTAGCTTCTGAATTTGCTGCGGCCAATTCTGTGGTTATAGGCATCAGCAAAGATTCATGCGCAAGTCATCAGGCCTTCATTGACAAGTTTGGTTTAAAGGTCGATTTGCTGGCCGATACATCTGGGCAAGTGTGTGCCGATTATGGGGTATGGCAAGAGAAAGAGAAAAATGGCGAGAAAAAGATAGGGATTGTACGTTCGACATTTATTATCAATAAAGCCGGTGCATTAGAAGCGGCGCTTTATGGTGTATCGCCAGATGGACACGCCCAAGCCATGTTAGATTTGGTTAAAACGCTGGACTAAGATTTTTTTTACCACGAAGTCACGAAGACACGAAGTTTTAAGATAAAAACCAAACATAGATTGATAACAGTTTAAATTTCTTGGTTTTTCTTCGAGTCTTCGTGGTCATCCGTCTTTTAAGAGATCAAACGACCTACCTTAAACTTACGTCCCTTAATTTTACCTTGGTTCATTTTACTGACCGCTTCTTGTGCAAACTCAGGCTCAATCGCCACATAGGTTGAATGCTCAACCACATCGATTTTGCCAATATGCTTACCATCAATGCCCGCACCTTGCGTAATCGCGCCTAAAACATCGCCACGACGAACCTTATCTTTGCGGCCACCAGAAATATATAAAGTCACATACTTAGGTTGCACACGTTTATTACGCGTGCTCGGAATCAAGTCAATCGACTCATAAGACAATGCCTGCCCTTGATGCTCTCCTAAACGGGCCAGTTTATAGCTCTCTTTTTCAGTAAACAATGTGATGGCGACCCCTTCCAGTCCAGCACGCCCTGTACGACCAATACGGTGTACATAGGTATCTTTTTCATAAGGCAGTTCATAGTTAATCACTACTGGCAACGCTTCAATATCCAGGCCTCGTGCCGCCACATCTGTAGCAACCAATAAGTTCGTACTGTGATGTTTGAATTGAATCAGTACTTGCTCACGTTCACGCTGTTCCATATCACCATGTAATGCCAAAGCGCTAAACCCACGCCCTTCAAGGTAGTCAGTGACCTCTTGTACCAGCTTTTTGGTATTACAGAAAATAATACCGTGCTCAAAGGCGTTAAAGGATAATACTTTCACTAAACTTTCGAGCTTTTCTTTGTGATGACAAATATAAAACTGCTGATCAATGGTGTCCATATCGTGATGTGATTCCACCGCGATCTGCATTGGGTTTTTCTGGAAACGACGGCTCAGACCCGCAATATCTTCTGGGAAAGTGGCTGAGAATAGTAAGGTTTGACGACTCTCTGGCGTAAAGCCCAAAATGTGAACCATCTCGTTGACAAAGCCCATTTCCAACATACGATCCGCTTCATCCAATACCACGGTCTGCACTTGACTTAAATCTAAGTGACCTTTCTCGATATAATCACGCAAACGACCTGGCGTACCGACCGCCACATGTGCACCATGCTCTAACGAGTTGATTTGTGGGCGCATTGGCACACCACCACACAGGGTTACAATCTTAAGGTTGGCTTGAAAACGTGCCAAACGTCTTAATTCGTCCGCCACCTGATTACTCAATTCACGCGTTGGCGAGATCACCAATACCTGAACCGCAAAGTTGCTGACCTCCACTTTATTTAATGCCGGAATACCAAAGGCCGCGGTTTTACCACTCCCAGTTTTAGCTTGGGCAATCAAATCTTTACCACCTAATCCCAATGGCAAAGCCGCCGCTTGAATCGGCGTCATAGTTGTATAACCTAAAGAGTCTAAGTTATTCAGTTGCGATAAAGGCAAATCCAAATGCGAAAAAGAGTCGTTAGATGGAATATCCGCTAAAGGCTTAGAAGGTTTGTTGTCAGTCTTAGACATAAAGTTCTCGATGTACATATGTACAATTAAATAGGGTTAAAAAAAGGTGCTGTAAAGCACCCTTCTATTTATGATTTAAATAGTTTAAAGCTAAAATCGCTTATTACCACTCGTGCTTACCGGCAAAATAAGAAAAGGCCGTCGTATATGATGGCTCTTGGAATTTCTTCAAACCGGTTTCAACAAAAGTAATCGGCATTGGGTAATGCTTTAAATTGGCTTTTTGAATCGTTGGATTCATTAAAACCACATCCAAACCAGGTGCGACTTGTAAAATGGCTTCTAGCTTAAAGCCATTGGCGCCACCGGCAAACTTGCCTTTTTTCTGGCGTTCACGAATCACTACATGATCAATTTTGTAATCTTCCGCCAATTTCATAAAGGTCTTTTGAAAATATTTCAATTCGCTGGCACTGTCCGGATCTTTGCAAGCAATGCGTGTCACGCGGCATTCTGGCAAAAAGAACATATCATCTTCCATCAATAACATCGTAATAATGGCTTCGTTACCGGCAATTTCAACCCCACAAACTCTTTGCGCTTTACTTTCAATCATTTTGTTCCCCAAGTATCTCTAAGAGCAACGGTACGGTTATAAACCTGCACATCGCCCGATTGGTTGTCTCGACAGAAATAGCCTTCACGTTCAAACTGATAAGCTTTCTCTGCTTCTGAATTGGCCAGGCCTGGTTCTACAAACCCCTGTTTTACGGCTAACGAATCGGTGTTTAACACCGATTCAAAATCCTCTGCTTTCACGGGGTTTTCCACGCTAAACAGACGATCATAAATTCTGAACACGGCGGGTAACGCCTTACTGGCTTCGACAAAGTGAATCACGCCCTTGACCTTACGGCCATCCGCTGGGTTTTTACCCAAGGTCTCAGGGTCATAAGTACAGTAAATCGTGGTGAAATTACCCTCGTCATCGGTATCAGCTCTTACCGCTTTGACGATATACGCATTACGCAGACGCACTTCTTTGTCTAAGGCTAAACGCTTGTATTTACCGTTCGGCGCGACTTCTGCAAAATCTGCACGATCGATATACAACTCACGACCGAAGAAAATCTCACGTTTACCCATCTCTTCGTTCTGCGGATGAATCGGCGCTTGGATTGATTCACACTCACCATCGTAATTTTCGATAATGACCTTAATCGGATCCAATACCGCCATGCTACGCGGTGCGATGGTATTCAAGTCATCCCGAATCGCCGCTTCTAAAATATCCATGCCCGTCATGCTATCGACCTTAGAGACACCAATACGTTCAGCAAAGTCACGCAATGAAGCCGCCGTATAACCGCGACGTCGCAAACCGGAAATAGTCGGCATACGCGGATCATCCCAACCAGAGACCAAGTTATCGTCCACTAACTGATGCAACTTACGTTTCGACATCACCGTATATTCTAGATTCAAACGTGAGAACTCATACTGATGTGGACGATCCGGTTTATCAAAATCGTTTAAGTGTTCCAGTACCCAGTCATACAGACGACGGTTGTCTTGGAACTCTAAAGTACATAAAGAGTGCGTAATGCCTTCAATCGCATCCGAGATACAGTGCGCGAAGTCATACATCGGATAGATGCACCACTTGTCACCCGTTTGATGATGGGTTTCGAAACGCACACGATACAAGGTTGGATCACGCAAACACATGAACGAAGAGGTCATATCGATTTTGGCTCTTAAAACACACTCGCCCTCTTTGAAATCACCGTTTTTCATCTTGGCGAAAAGGTCTAAGTTCTCCGCAGGTGAACTATCACGGTGYGGGCTGTTTTTACCCGCTTCACGCAAACTACCACGAAATTCGCGCGACTCTTCGGCGTTTAAGAAACAGACATAAGCCAAGCCTTTTTCAATCAACTCAGAGGCATAACCGTAAAACTGATCAAAATAGTTAGACGAATAACAGATATCTCCCGCCCACTCAAAGCCCAACCAAGCCACGCTTTTTTGATGGACTCGACGTACTCGACATCTTCTTTGCTCGGGTTAGTATCATCAAAGCGCAGGTTACACTGACCTTGATAATCGGCCGCTGTACCAAAGTTTAAACAGATGGATTTTGCGTGCCCAATATGCAGATAACCATTGGGTTCTGGCGGGAAACGGGTATGCACCATTTCATGCTTATGATTCGCCAAATCATCATTGATGATATTACGGATAAAATTGGCTGGACGTTCGACCACTTCGACTTTGCTCATGCTTAATAAAACCTATAAATATGCTGAGAGACCATTGCACGAGTCAATGAACGGCTATAAATGGCTAAAATTTGACTGATTTTTGTWAAAAACTACGCAATAGCTGGCTATTACCCACATTTTTTAACTCAATCAGCCTAAATTTTATCTCATTTCTATCTCGTCCCTGACCCATACAAAGGCCTCTGTGAAATTAACCAAAAACCTGTCTAAAAAGCGACCAGGCCTGATMCAAAATAAATTGTGCCGATTATACCATTAATTGCAGGGCTTCAAAATGAGAGATTAGGGATTTGATAGGGCTTTCTCGTCCTGCTTTAAACAACACCTGACAATGACTTGTTTATTTGAACAAAGCTCTCTATTTATAGCATTCACACCGCATCGTTTTTGAAACCTACCAGGCCTGGTCGAATTGTTGAAATAGCGATGAAAGTCGTCATGAAACCGCGATTTACGTGAGCTTACCCATAAACAATACAACCAAGAAACTTAACGATTGCTAATTTTATGTAACAGCGGATGCGCTAACTTATGAGCGCCTAAGGCAATCAGTCCTACCACTAAACCAATCATTAACTCTCCCACCAGCAGTGGCATAAAGGCAATCGTATGATGAAGAGTTTCCATATTGTGGACAAAAATCCCACCGCCCACCAATAGCATGGCAAGCGTCCCCACCACTGACAGTGTTTTGATGATTTTAGGCAGCGAGGCCACCAGTATTAAACCCGTTTTTGAATAACTGTTTTTTAAACCCTTTGAGACTCTCAGCTGTTTTAATCAAGTTAAAACCAATATCATCCAGGCGCACCAGCATGGCGACTATACCATAAACACCGATGGTCGCCAGAATGGCAACGAAGGTTACGGCCACAATCTGCAATAAAAGAGGCTCTTCCGCCACCGCGCCTAGCGCAATCATGACGATTTCAATCGAGAGGATAAAGTCGGTCATAATCGCCGATTTAATCTTTTTGTTTTCCTGGAGCTGTCTATCGTCACTCTCTATTGAAGCTTTC
>VCMI01000021.1 GCA_006222135.1 Thiomicrorhabdus sp.
ACACGACGACTCCACTCACTTGTTCAGGGCTCCAACGCTGCTTCAAGTAGTGAATAACAAGCTCCCAGCAGTCATGAGATATTCTTTTTTTTGCTTTACTTGACCGTCTTTCGACGGCTTGTGTATGTGCAAGCAACGGTCGCCAACCACGGGATTTAATATTGCGTTTGAGTTCACGGCTAATGGTCGATTTATGACGTTTTAACTCGTCTGCGATAGTCGTAATGCTATATCCGGCACGTTTGAGTCCGTAAATGTGATATCTTTCTTCTAAGGTCAGTTGATGATATGTGCTCATTGGGCAACACCTCTTTTGTGTAGGAACTTAAAAGGTAGCTTATCAACTGGCCTTTTTCAATTCCTATAGGTGTTGCACTTACTAGTTGAATCTATGGGAAATAAACGACTATATTCGCGGTCATTAGGTTTTTTTAAACTCGCCAGGCCTGGTAATCCTAAAATTCATCCTCAAAATCCTCTATTTTTAGTAAAATAGCCCATTAGATTTTTAATACGTGACTTCTTAAGGCCTTAATGGGGGTTTAAGAAGGATGTATTCCCAACTTTTCAAGGTAAGAGACACTCTCATGAAGCAGCAAATTGCGCAAATTTTGACCGATGTGGTTCAACAACTAAAAGATCAGGGCGTTATTCCTGAAGACTTATCACCACGCATCAATGTTGAGAATACCCGAGATAAAGCGCACGGTGATTTCGCATCGAATTTAGCGATGATGCTGACCAAAGCGGCAGGCATGCCACCGCGTGCTTTGGCTGAAAAAATTACTGAGCTGGTCGCTGATAAACCAGGGGTTGTGAAGGTTGAAATTGCTGGCCCAGGTTTCATTAACTTTTTTGTTAAGGATTCTGCCAAATTCGCGATTGTTGAAAAAGTGTTAACTGAGAAAGCCGACTTTGGTCGCTGTAATGTGGGTCAAGGTCGGTCTGTTTTGGTTGAGTTTGTTTCAGCAAACCCAACAGGCCCTCTGCATGTCGGTCACGGCCGTGGTGCCGCTTATGGCGCCAGTGTTGCCAACCTTTTAAGTGTGGCTGGGTTTAAAGTCTCTAAAGAGTATTATGTGAACGATGCGGGACGTCAAATGGACATCTTGGCGACCTCTGTCTGGCTCCGTTATTTGTCGATTTGTGGTGAAGAACTCACCTTCCCAAGCAATGGTTACAAAGGGGATTACATTTTTGAAATCAGTGAAGGTATCAAGGCTGAGTTTGGTTCAACGCTGAAGAAAACCGCATTGGAAGTATTTGCTGGCGTCAGAGCGGATGAGGGGCAGCCCGAGGGCGATAAAGAAAAGCATATCGATGATTTGATTGTGAAAGCTAAAAACCTGTTGGGTGCAACGCATTATGAAACCGTTTTTCAAACGGCTGTAGAGTCTATTTTATCGGACATTAAACAAGATCTGTCAGGATTTGGCGTGACCTTTGATGAGTGGTTTTCTGAACGTGCTTTGATGGAAACGGGTGTGATTGATGCGGCGCTTGAAAAGTTACAAGCCGCCGATAAGATTTATGAAAAAGGGGGCGCGCTATGGTTCCGTTCAACAGAATATGGCGATGAGAAAGATCGTGTTGTCGTCCGCGATAATGGTCTTAAAACTTACTTTGCTTCGGATATCGCTTATCACTTCAATAAGCTAGAGCGTGGTTTTGATCTGTTGATTGATATCTGGGGTTCGGATCACCATGGTTATGTGCCGCGTGTTAAAGCCGCGATGACAGCGATGGGGACCAATCCAGAAGCCTTGGAGGTATTATTAGTCCAGTTTGCAATTCTATATCGAGGGGGCGAGAAGTTGGCCATGTCAACGCGTAGCGGGCAATTTGTGACTCTGCGTGAGTTACGTGATGAAGTCGGTGTAGATGCAGCCCGTTTCTTTTATGTACAGCGTAAGGCCGAACAACATATGGACTTTGATTTGGATTTAGCGGTCTCTAAATCGAATGAAAATCCGGTCTATTATATTCAGTATGCTCATGCTCGAATTTGCCGTGTATTAGAGCAAACCGTTGAAAAAGGTTATAGCCTTGATTTACAAGCTGGACTGGTGAATTTAGAAGAGTTAGAAAGTGAACAAGAAACCCATATTGCAACCGAACTCGCTAAATACCCTGAAATCGTGGCGCGTGCCGCACTCTCTTATGAGCCGCATCAGATTGCGTATTACCTGAAAGATTTGGCGCATGCTTTGCACTCTTATTACAATGCCAGTCAGTTTATTGTTGAAGAAGACAATGTTCGTCACGCACGTTTAACGTTGATTACAGCTGTTCGGCACGTGCTTTACAATGGTCTGACAATCATTGGCGTATCCGCTCCAGAGAGAATGTAAATGGCTCGAGATTATCGTCATGGTCACAGTAATAAAAAAGGGTTTACGCGTAAGTCTCAACAAACCAGTCATCAGTTGGAGAAACGCTCTGTTTCTTTGATTTGGGGGGCGGGTTTTTTAGTTTCGGCCGTGTTCTTAATTGGTTTTTTGTCACTCAGCATTTTGTTTCCAAAGGTGCGAAATCGGCCGTGCCAACTGAAAAAACCATTTTTCAGTCTGCCGTCGACTTGCAAGAAGTGACCAGTTCATCTATTGCCGAGATGTCTGAGAAACTTCAACCTCCTCAGCCTGAGCTACCTAAAAAACCGATTGAGACAACTCTCTCAGCTTCAGCTGTTGAAGAGGAGTTATCCTCGGGTAAAGAGAAGGGCTCTAAGCAACAATATTCTTTTTATCACGGATTGGGGCTGACGGAAGTGATTGTCGATGTTGAGCCTATTTCGGTTAAGTTAGAGAACCCTTATTATATTCAGGCGGGGTCGTTTGGTTCAGAAGCGGTTGCGTTTCAAGAACAGAAACGATTGGCTCGGTTAGGACAAGTTGTGCAAGTGTCGGCGTTACATAAGCCGAATAGAACCTATTACCGTATCAGAGTAGGTCCTTTTAATGATCGTTTGATCTTAAATAAACGCCGCAATGAGTTGCGCCGAATTGGTTTGGGTACGCTGCTTATTAAGGCCCCGAAACCCGAATAACAACCTTGAGAATTATTTGTTATTTAGGTTGGTATTTGTTGCTCTCAAATCAGAGAGTAATCGTTTTTGAGATCTTACCTTTTTGAGTCGGTTGCTTGTTCAGCGAGTAGTTGATCTTCATCGACCACTTGGTTACGGCCCTTTTTCTTGGCAAGGTAGAGTGCGTTATCTGCGCGCTCCAGAAAATCTTTCGCATCGTCCTTGTCACCATGAAATCGTGCGATACCAAATGAAGAAGTAATCGTTTTAAGGGGTTTATCCGAATTTCTTTGTTTCAGGTGCGCTGCTTGAATGTCTTTGCGGATGCCTTCGGCACGTTCAATGGCTTGTTCAAGAGTGCTTTCAGCCATTAGAATGGCAAACTCTTCTCCTCCATATCGACAAATTGTTTCATTATCGCCTTTGGTCTTCTTCATAATGCTGGCAAAATAACGCAAGACACTGTCTCCCACCAAGTGGCCATAAGTATCATTGAACTCTTTAAAGTTATCGATATCAGCCATGACCAAATACAAGCTGTTTGGATTGTCTTTGGCATCAAACATTAACTCTTCAATCGAATTGTTAAAGGCTTTGCGATTACCCACGTCAGTCAGCTCATCTCTCATGGCTTCAGCTCGAGCTTCTACCAACTGCTGGCGTAGTTCATAGGCGGTTTCAGAGCTGTTAGCCATCTCTTCTTGCAAGGCCATACTGCTCTCTTTCATTGAAGTGGCAGAGGTTAAGATGCTATTAGTGATTTTTTTGACCTCTTCCGCATTAATATTTGGATCAGAGAGTTTGTTGGTGCAATCATCAATTTCTTTGGTGTGCTTTGAAAGCTTACAACTCCAAAAATCCATCTTTTTGATCATGGCATCCATCAATCGCCTAAATGCACGATCAAAGTCAGAATCTTCTTTGTCGTCTTCGGTCAGATATTCATCATAGAGACGCTTTCCAACACGATCGTTATAGCCAAAAGGATCATTAAGGATGGTATCCATTTCCTGGCGAAACTTTGGGTTGTCACCTTTGTAATATTGATACCAAACAAAATAGTTTAATGGCGTAGGATTGATATTTTGTTCTTCAAAAACTTCAATCAATAAGTCAAATATGCGTTTGGCTTTTTCGGGAAGATCTTTGGTGTCAAACATTGTACTTAACCCTTATGTTCTATTTTTTATTAAACGACTTTGTTATTGGAATCTTAACATGAAAATGACGTACTATGATAATACGCTTTGTTGGTTTTAAGTTTTTGAAAGGGTGTTATTCAAGGGGGCATGTGTGTTGCAGTGGTGGCTTAACGGCATAGAAAAAGGTATAGTTTATATTAATTAACAGAGTTATCAGGAAGGCATAATGCTAAATGCAAAACAGATAGAAGAGATGGCTAAAAAGATAACGGAAGTCATACCGCAAGGGTTAGGTCAAGTACCCGTAGGTGTTCAAGATCAAATCAAATCAACCCTCTCTCGCACGTTCGAAAAAATGGAGTTAGTGAGTCGTCATGAATTTGATATACAGGCGGGTGTCTTGGCTAAGACTCGCGCTAAGTTAGAAGCCCTAGAAAAGGTCGTTGCAGAACTTGAAACTTCTATTAAGTAGCCAGCCGATATCGTTAGCTTGGATGACAGGCAAGCTATGAACCTATCCTCCATCATCAGTCGTGCTTTAAATGGCATTGAATCCCCTATAGTCACAGTTGAAGTCCACGTCAGTAATGGATTGCCTTCGCTCTCTATTGTGGGCTTGCCTGAGGCTTCGGTAAAAGAGAGTAAAGATCGGGTCCGGAGTGCATTGCTCAGTTCTGGATTTCAGATTCCTCCTAAACGTATCACCGTTAATTTAGCGCCAGCAGACCTACCTAAGTCTGGAGGGCGATATGACCTACCGATTGCCATTGGTATATTGATTGCCACAGGTCAATTGGACTGCCCAAGTGTTGAAGGGTTTGAATTTATTGGTGAACTTGCTTTAAATGGGGAGGTTCGGGCCATTAAAGGGGCTTTGCCCAGCTTATTGGCCGCACATGCGGCCTCCAGGATTTCTGTTCTGCCTGAAGGCAATCTTGCTGAAGCTCTGCTATCCCAGTCAGCCAGTGACTTATCGGCTAACTTCGTATTGATTCGTGATTTGAAAGAGGCCTGTCGTGTGTTGTTGGGCGAGGCTCTGACACAACCAAAAACTGAGCTTAAAGTCAGTAATCCTAGTCTGGATTATCCTCAGGATTTAGCCGATGTCAGTGGCCAGCTGCAGGCAAAACGTGTTTTGGAAATCGCCGCGAGTGGCCATCACTCACTCATTATGGTCGGTCCACCGGGCTCTGGAAAAAGTATGTTGGCTTCACGTTTAGTGACCTTATTGCCAGGATTGACACAGCAAGAAGCGATTGAAAGTGCCACGATCCATTCGATTACCGGTCAAGAGATTGGCGGTGAAGACTTTTACAAAAGACCGTTTGTGAACCCCCATCATACGGCCTCTGCGGCGGCACTGGTTGGTGGTGGTTGTCACTTTTCACTAAATCCGCTACTTTTTCATAAAAGACGCTACCAAAGTTTTGTTGATAAAAATCATCCTGGATCCGTATCTTATTTTTCATATAAGGCGGCATCATGAATTACCCTCCTATAGCTTATTTTCCAAATGACCAGCAATTAAGAGTTGTCTGGGGTTTTGGTTCTGTTCATGTAAGCCACAATTTAAGCACGGCTCCACATTTCCTAGTCTCATTGAGAAGTATTGTAGATCATCGCCTTGATGATTATGAAACAGTTTACAAAATCCCGTTAGCTCAAGCGGATATTGTTCGACTCGGTACCGTATGGTTAGGTCAACGACGTGTTGAAGGTTTTTGGGAACAATATTCTAAGACTTATGAACGCTCTGTAGTTTTTGATTTTGATTTTATTAACTCTCCGCCTTCTTCAATCGAATTTTCCGAAAAAGACCCATCGACAGACTACTATCAAATACCCCAATTTGCCTATTCATTGGCATTTGGTACCAAGTCAAAAATAAATACTAAACTTAAAAGTAGCGAAGGTCTTAATGAAGAGGAAATAAAAGACCTTAAAAGACAGGCTGTATATTTAGGTCAAATGTCTAAATCCAAATTAACAAAACTAATTTCGACTGATGAATGTACTGTTTTAATTCCTTCCAGTTGTAGTTTTTAACTAGTTGCTATACCCCACGAGAGCAACAGCTTAGAAATAAAATTATAAATCTTAAGCTAGATGATGCGTTAGCTGATTATATTGATTTGGACGAATCAGGCGAAAATGAGCTTGGTGAATATGACCTATATATGAAGTCGAGGAAACATCAAACAAATCTAGCATTTTTGGGGTATGCACACTGCAATGCTGAGACGAAAAAAAGATTAGAAGTGCTCAGAAGCAGTTTTAACTAAGCCCAATAAAGATCGCGTCAGGACGTAATTACCCTGACCGTTATCCAAATGTTCTTCCTTATCATCCTGAGAGCATGCGGTTAAGCTGCGATGGGATTTGGATTGATAGCCAAACCTTCTTAGCATTAAGAGTAAATGGATGTTCTTTGCCAACAACGCATAAGATTAATCAAATACTCTTGGAAACAATTTATACAGGAAAAGAAAACGATCCAACTCCAGGTACAGGAGAGAATAATGGTGGTGGATTTACAGCTGGAGGGGCTATTGGCGATTTTCAGGATATTCCGATTGTTACAGGTATCGATCCGAATACAAATGCAGCTGGGGCTCATATTACAACAGAGGTAATGATTTTAGGTGGCTTGCCAGAGTCGTCGTGT
>VCMI01000160.1 GCA_006222135.1 Thiomicrorhabdus sp.
ACACGACGACTCGACGTTCCTGACCAACTGGTGCAGAGAGGTCGAAGAGTCAACTATTCCCGCCTTTATGGCTTTTGCAAAAACGGTCAAAAGACATTGGTCTGGAATTATTCACTTTGTCGAGTCGCGTATTAGCAACGGTATTTTGGAAGGCATTAATAGTAAGGTGCAATTAGCCAAAAGACGCGCCAGAGGCTATCGCAATATCGGGAATTTCATCAACATGATTTATTTCCTATGCGGAAAACTGAAATTCAACTACCCACTCTATTTCACATAGAGCCAAATCTTTTCAATAATTACTTTATGCTTATGGCTCATGATTTTCCTTTACAGTTATTTGCTTATTTAGCTATTTAGCTCTCTTAACTTCATTATAGTTGATAACCCTATTTTTAACACGGAAAAGTCATCTGAATAACTATTTAAAATTTATATTTAAATAGCTGTTTATGAGTCGTTTAAAAGAGCTACCAAAAGCATTACTTTAAGGGCAAACAAAGGCTTCCGTCGCTTTGAGCCGCTCGAAAGTACCCACATCAGACCAGTAGCCATCAAACACATCGCCAATCACTCGTTGCTGCTGCATCGCTTGCCTAAGAAGTGGTGCCAATTGAATAAAGCCAACCTCCATGCCTGAGAATAACTTGGGGTGCAAGACACTCATCCCTGAAAACGTGTAACCACCATTTTCTGTCACCCGTCGACTCTCTAGTAGGCCAAAGTCCCCTTGAACATTGTGACCAGGGCTGGGGACCAACATTAAAAAAGCCTCAATCTCGGTATCTGAGCGCATCGTGAGAGCTTGTTGTACTAGAGGCTCAAAGGCAAAGTCGGAATAGACATCGCCATTAATGACTAAAAATGGGGCCTCCCCTAATAACGGTAAGGCTTGAATAATGCCCCCCGCCGTCTCTAATCCACCTGCGGGTTCAGCGGAGTAGTGGATTTTCACGCCCCACCGTTCTCCATTGCCTAAAGCCGCTTCAATCTTATGGCCTAACCAGGCATGGTTAATAATAACCTCATTCACACCTGCCTTAGCGAGCTTTTCAATGTGATATTCAATCAAGGGCTTACCACAAACTTCAATCAAAGGTTTTGGCACAGTATCCGTTAAAGGGCGAAATCGATTACCGCGACCTGCGGCCAGAATCATCGCTTTGACGGGGACTATTTTTTATTATTCACGCTATCGACTGTCATCGTTGAACTCTATCCATTCACTATTATTGATTGCTGAATTCTGCAAACTTAGGTAAAACTTTATTTTCCAGTAAGCGTACCAGGTCGGTCATTTCGGGATACAAAGAGCCCACCTGTACCAAATAATCTAAAGTCAGTGGGATATCATTCAGATAATTCTTCTTACCGTCGCGATGCGCCAATCGACAGAAAATACCCGAGGCCTTTAAATGCCGTTGCATTCCCATCAAATCCATGGATTTCTGAAAGGCATGCCATTCACCTTTACTGATTAACTTGGCTTCACACAACTGTAAGAAATAACTTCTCTGCCATTCGCTGACTTGCTCTTGCGGCCACTTTATATAACAATCCCGCAACAGGGAGACCGCGTCATAGGTCAACGCACCCTGCACGGCATCTTGGAAATCTAAAACGCCTGGATTATCTTTCGAGGTGACCATCAGATTACGGCTATGGTAGTCACGATGCACATAGGTTAAAGGCTGCGCCAATGCCGACTTTTGCAACCGTTGTTGAACGTTTTGCCAGTTTTGCTTTTCAACTCTATCTAAAGACAAATCCAGATGCGTCCCGACCAACCAATCAGGAAACAGGTTCATCTCTGTTTCTAAAAGTGCCTGATTGTAAGTAGGCAATTGCTGAGCGGCACTGTGACCATTTTTCTGTAAACGCACTAAAGCGGATAAAGCATCCTGATAGAGTCGATCTGCCTCAACTTCGCTGGCGCCCTCTAATACCGACAAATAGGTAGTGGTTCCTAAGTCGGTTAGAAATAAATACCCCTGCACTAAATTTTGCGCCAAAACCTTAGGCACCTGCAAGCCCATCTTATTTAACTGAGCAGAGACGGCGATAAATTGACGGCAGTCTTCATGCTCAACCGGAGCATCCATAATAATATAGGAACTCTCTCCGTTTTCTTCTGAACTGGCAAAAATCCTAAAGTAACGTCTAAAGCTTGCATCACTGGAAGCAGGAACTGGATGCGACACCTCACACCCCGCTAATAATGGCTGATTTTTCAGCCAATCTAACATCATTTCAAATCTTTCGTCCACAATGGGTTCCATAAGGCTAATACTCGGTTAAAATAAACTTTTTACGCATAGTTAATGATTATCCGCTTGATGTCAAACTCTCAATTAAAATTTATTGAATCCTTCGTTCATCACTCCCACATTAAAACCGGGAGAAGAACGCCTGATTCTGCTTTAAAAAGGCTTGTAAAAATGCACCAAGCTTCCGCCTTTCTCTTTTTCAGTGGACTTGCACTGAGCCTTTTCAGCGCACAAAGTTTCGCGGAAACTCTCGCTGATAAATCAGCCAACCGCTGCTTGCCAGATTTAATAACACCGTTACAAGAGATTCCTCCCCAGCTATATGGGCAAGCATCAACCCAAGAAACGCCCGTTCCACAAAATCTAGAAGCGGATGAACTTACACAACCCACCGCAACCACCTATCAACTAACCGGTAATGCCTCTTTTAAACAACCAGGCCTAGTCGTTTTAAGCGATAAGATGCTGTATAACAAGAGTGAGAAAAAAGCAGATTTCTTTGGCAACGTTGAACTCCACCAGCCACAGATACTGATTACCGCAGAACAAGCTCAACTCGATGAAAAGTCACAGACGGCCGTCTTAAAACAGACCAAGTATCAGGTTTTGCCGAGCCGTGTTTATGGACAATCTAAACAAATCAAAATTAATCAAACCAATGAACATGCCCAACTAGATCGTGCCAGCTTAACGGCTTGTAAACGTGTGGGAGATGCTAGCCTGCCGTGGGATTTAAGATTTGATGACCTTCAGATTAACAATCAAACACGACGCATGGTAGGTAGGAACACGACCTTGTACCTGAAAGATATGCCTATTTTCTATACGCCCTACTTTGACTACCCTTTAGATGATCGAGCCAGCGGTCTACTTTTCCCAGAATTCGGTAGTTACAAGTCTTTGACTCAAGACACGGCGATTAGCTATCTTAAAGTACCCTATTTTTTCAATATCGCCCCGAATATAGATGATACTCTCACCATTATGCCAATGACGGAACGGGGCTTGGCGGTTGATAATGAGTTCCGTTATCTGGGTAAACATGGCGACACCTTTCATCATGTCGTGTTGGATGTCACCGCTTTGCAGGACCAACTTATCGCTGAGGATGGAATAGAAAATCGCTGGCGCACCAGCCTTAAAGCCAGCCAGAATTGGGGTCAAGGGTTAACCAGTGATGTGCTTTGGCATGAAGTCTCGGATGAAAACTTTTTTGCAGACATTCCCGTTAATCCAACCTTAAAAACGGTGACACAAACCGAACAGTCRTCTTAAACTCGACTACCGTGAAGGMAATTTACACACCTATGCACAAATTTTAAGTTACCTGAGATTACGTGATGCAGTGCCTAACTATGAAAAGATGCCTGAAATTGGTCTCGATTACAGTCGTCAATTCGGTGGTTTAAGGATGGATCTACAAACCCATGCCACTGAGTTTGCCATGGCTGATATTGAACACTCCAAACCGGAAGCATTGCGGGTTCATTTACAACCTGCGCTTGAATACCAACTGCGTAAATCCTTTGGTGGCATTAAAAGTACTGTAGTTGCCAATCAGACTCAGTATCAGATGCATGAAAATGGCTTTAATAACACAGGGGAGTCATCGATCAATCGATTTGTCCCACAGTTTGCGCTGAAAGGTGAGTTGATATTTGAACGTCAATTTGATCTATTTGACACTCACTATACGCAAACCTTAGAGCCGCAAGTTCAATACCTCTATGTACCTTATGAGGATCAGTCAAATATACCTTTGTTTGACACTGCAAACCGTAGTTTAGCGTTCAGCAATCTGTTTGCTCTAAACCGCTTTACCGGTTCTGACCGTATTGGCGATGCGAATCAGGTAGCCAGTGCACTGACCTCTAGACTACTCAATGAAGATGGTCGTCCAATTGCGGATGCCGGCATCGGTCAAATCGTCTATTTTGACGATCGTGAAGTCATGCTTAGCACCGACCCTCTCGCTGCGCCGGACACCACATCGGTCTCGGATATTTTCGTCAAACTGGGCATGAACCTCTCAGAGCTCTATTTTTCATCGACCATTCAACTTGATCCAGAAGAGTATCGCCTGACCAATAGTAACAGTCGTGTAAAGTGGCAACCAAACCAGAACAATACTGTGCTGCTAAATCATCTAGCACAAAACCAGGGCACAGACATTGAAACGGAAGCCATGAGTCTTGGTGGATTCACGCGCATTAACAATGAGTGGGAAGTGGGCGTTTATGCCAATTACGACCTGCAAAATGACCAACTCCTTGAGACTAATTTGGGCTTAAGATACGATAGTTGTTGCTGGGCCGCCGAAATCGTTGCAGAACATACACAACTTGTAAATGGCTTGTATAATGATGGCATTCAAATTCAGTTTGTATTAAAAGGCATCGGTACAGCAAACTCGCGTTTCAAAGAAGATTTCGCTCAAAAACTGAATTTTTAGTAAAACGTTCAAAACGTTTCACTTTCTAACTTTTATAGAACCTAAAAAACGGCCATTGCATGAAAAAAAATAAAATCTCATTTTTTCCTAGTTCGCTTTCTTTAAAGACACTCTTCCTGAGTGCTTTCACGAGTTTGGCGATTTTATCTGCGACGCCGACTCTCGCCACCGAAATCTTAATTGACCGGATAGTGGCCGTTGTCAATGATCGCGTTATTTTAAAAAGTGAACTGACGGCTCAAATGTTTACTAAGTCTCAAGAACTGGCCGCACAGAATATCCCAATCGAAGACACCGATGCCTTGCAATCCAAGGTTTTGGACAGCATGATTTTAGAAACGTTGCAACTTGAACGTGCTGAAAATCTCGGCTTACAAGTAGAAGATCAAGAAGTTAATGAACAGTTACAAAAAATTGCTACGCAAAACAGACTGACCTTAATGGATCTAAGAAACCAGTTGAATATTGAGATGCCGAATGGCTTTCAAAAAGTCCGTGAAAAAATTAAGAATAAAATACTCATTCAAAAACTTCGCGAGGCGGAAGTCATTAGCCGTGCCCATGTCACTGAAAGTGAAATAAAACACTATCTACAGCGTGAAAACTTAGAGACTAGTAATATTGAAATCCGTCTAGGGCATATTCTGATTGAACTGCCTGATTCTGCGACACCTGACCAACGTAATGCGGCCCTTGCAAAAGCTCAAGCTTTACTTAAACGCATCAAAAGTGGTGAAGATTTTTCACAATTGGCTGTACGCCATTCTAATGGTAGCAAAGCACTTAATGGAGGGGATTTAGGTTGGTTGAAGCAAGCCGAAATTCCGACCTTCTTTGCTGAAGCCATTTCCGGTTTAAAAACAAGCGACGTCAGTAAAGTCATTCAAAGCCCAAGTGGTTTTCACATAATCAAAGTCATTGACCAACAGGATAATGCCCTACAATTGATTAAAGAGTACCACCTGCACCGTTTTATTATTCTCAGTGACAATGCGGATCAACAAAACATACCCACGCATATCATGGAGCTGGCCAGTGCATTGAAAAACCAGGAAGATTTTAATGGCTTAACCACTGAATTTCCAGATATCCCGGCAGAAGTGAATGCCGACAGTGACTTGGGTTGGAAATCCATTGATACCCTACCCAGTCCGATCCGCACGGCCGTCGCAAACCTTGAAAAAAATCGAGCTTTACCACCGATCGCAACGGAAAAGGGTTGGATGATTTTATTCCTCCAAGATACGCGTACTATCGACCAAAAAGCAGTTGATAAAACGCAACAAGCCATGCAAGTTATTCGTATGCGTAAAGCCAATGAGATGTTTGATTTATGGTTACGTCGTATTAAAGATGAAGCCTTTATTAAAATTCGTTTATAGAACGACTTTACAATCACGTATTCGTCACGCTTGACGGACTCTTTAAAGACTTTTAAATTTCAACGCCTGCTCAGTCGTTTATTGGAGTTGGCGTTTATTTTTGATGCTATTCATTTTATTGAAATATAGGAATTTACATGACTAAAAGACTGGTCATTACTTCAGGTGAGCCAGCAGGCATTGGTCCTGACTTGGTTCTACAGCTTGCACAGACCGATTGGCCAATACAATTGGTGGTACTCGCAGATCAAACGCTGCTTGAGGAACGTGCGGCAGCCTTAAACATTGATATCACTTTTAAGACTTATGATGCTACTCAATCAGCACAACCTAGTCGAGCACGTCAGTTAACCATTGAACATCTACCAACGGCCTCACCTGTCGAGATGGGCAAACTCAATTCGGATAACGCACTCTATGTTATTCGGATGTTGAAACGCGCTATTCAGGGCTGCATGTCGAATGAATTCGCTGGCATGGTGACCGGACCGGTCCATAAGGGGGTCATCAATGAAGCCGGCCATCCTTTTACAGGCCATACCGAGTTATTAGCAGAAGACAGTCACACTGACCAAGTCGTAATGATGCTGGCAACACCAGGTTTGAGAGTGGCCCTAGTCACGACTCACCTGCCTCTCAAAGACGTTCCCGAAGCCATAACTCAGCCATTACTGACTAAAGTACTGCAAATTACACACCATGCTTTAAAGAACCAATTTGGCATTCCAAACCCGCATATTTTAGTGGCCGGACTCAATCCCCATGCGGGTGAAGATGGTCATATGGGACGCGAAGAGATTGATGTGATTAATCCAGTCTTAAAAGCCTTAAGTGGAGAGATGAACCTAAGTGGCCCTCTTCCAGCAGACACACTGTTTACTCCGAAATATCTAGAGAAGGCCGATGCCGTCTTAGCGATGTATCACGACCAAGGCCTACCTGTTTTGAAACATGTCGGATTCGGTAATGCCGTTAATATCACACTCGGCTTGCCCTTTATCCGCACCTCGGTAGATCATGGTACGGCATTGGATTTGGCAGGAACAGGCAAGGTCGATATCGGCAGCTTTAAATATGCAATCGAAGTCGCCTTGCAGATGATTCAAAGTCGTTCTTAATAGACGACTCTCGATGCTTAAGCAAACATAATTAACCAAACAAACAACAGAGCAGATATTAATGGCAAAGCAAAAATCAGGTCGCCCTTCGACCCATAAACATAAGAAGCAGTTTGGACAAAACTTCTTGAATAATGGGCGCATTATTGACCAGATTGTTGCCGCTATCCGTCCACTGCCTGGTGACCACATGGTTGAGATTGGACCTGGAGAAGCGGCTTTAACAACACCGCTTATCGACCGCGTTAAAAAACTTGATATCATTGAGATAGACAATGACTTAATTGGCCCGCTTAAAATCAAGTTTGCCACAAAACCCGCCTTCAATCTTCACCATACTGATGCGCTTAACTTTGATTATTCGAGCCTACTTTCAGAGTCTGAAAAATCCATTCGAATCGTCGGTAACCTACCCTACAATATCTCAAGCCCATTGATGTTCCATCTGCTCAAATATGCCGATAAAATTAGCGATATGCATTTTATGCTTCAAAAAGAAGTCGTTAATCGCATCACAGCGACCCCTGGCGGCAAAACATTTGGACGTTTAAGCGTGATGATTCAATATGTTTGTGAAACAGAGTATCTATTTACCGTCGGCCCTGAAAACTTTACGCCGCCACCGAAGGTAGAATCAGCGATTATTCGTCTAATCCCACATAAGATCAAACCATTTACAGCCGATGATGAGAAGACCTTTGCCGATGTGGTTCGTCAATCTTTCAGTCTAAAACGCAAAACCTTGCGTAACAACTTAAAAGGCTGGTTGGATGCAGAGCAAATTGAATCTCTAGGGATTGATCCGGGGGTTCGAGCAGAAACCCTGCCTCTTGAAAGATTTGTGCAGATGGCGAATTTGTATTACAAACTTAAAACCCAAGCATAAAGGGTAGCTAACATGGTATTCAGACTATGGCAACTTACGTAATTGGAGATTTACAAGGCTGCTTTGATGAGTTACAAGACTTATTGAAGCACATTGATTATCAGCCTAAAAAAGATGTTTTGTGGTTTGTCGGTGACCTTGTAAATCGCGGCCCTAAATCTTTAGAGTGTTTGCGCTTTGTCAAAAAGCTTCAAGAGAAAGGCCGTGCTTTTACCGTTTTAGGGAACCACGATTTCCACCTACTTTCTGCCTACGCAGGTTTGCAAAAATTCCTCTCTAAATCCGATACACTTGACGAAATTCTAAACGCTAAAGATGTTGAAGAGCTGATGGATTGGTTAAGGCAACAGCCCTTAATGGTGTCCCACCCTGTTTATAATGCCGTGATGGTCCACGCAGGTATTCCACCGCAATGGACAATAGCACAAGCCCAAAGCTATGCGAAAGAAGTCGAGCGACACCTTCAAGGCAACAATTGGCAACGTTTTTTAACAGAGCACTTATTTGGTAGTCAACCAAACGAGTGGCAAGAGACCTTAGCGGGCTGGGATCGAATTCGTTATATTGTGAATGCATTTGCGCGAATGCGCTATTGTGATGCCAATGGCAAATTAGAGTTTAAGCTTAAATTGGCACCAACGAATGAAAATCGCGAAAATGCAGCATCTCACCCAGCTGAATTTGAACCATGGTTCGTTTTCCCAAACCGAAAAACAAAGATTATGAAATTTTCTTTGGTCATTGGTCTACGCTTGGTGCAATTGATGCTTATCAAGTACATGCAACCGACACAGGTTGTTTATGGGGAGGCTCATTGACGGCTTACTTCATTGAAGAAAAGCGCCGTTACACAGTCGATTGCCGCCAGCAATGTAAACCGAAACCCAGTAAACGTACAAAAAATGACGATTAAGTCAGGTACTAAAGGCCACTAGCAACTATGGACACTCAATTCGATACTGAGCAAGCTCGACAGACTCCTTCACCGCAAGAGATGCTCTCACGACTGAATCAAGTCAACCCGAATTACTTTGACGTTAAAGCCATAGAAGACCAGTTAAAAGGTAAAAAAATCTGGATTTATGTCCTCACTTTACCTGTCAGTGCGATTTTATTGGCCGTCTTTACGCTACTGGGTACCTTTATATTTAATCAACCCATTATCAGCTTTATCATTACCGCTGCGCTGCTTTTTTGGATTGGTAAAATGTTTGATCATCAACAACATCTTTATAAATATGCAGCGAGACAGGAAGTCATTAATCGTATTGCAGAAACCGAGCAGGGTTTTGGCTTGATTCCACATTTTAAAAACTTTCTGCCCAGTAAATATCGTCATATGTGGCAGTCTGTTCGGAAAGGTAAATACACTTATATTGAACAATATGTGCAAGCATTAGTGCTCTTGCAGCACAAGTTAGAGCCGGAAAATTTTATTCGAATCTGGTATCTCACCTATCCCGAAACAGATCCTGACATCCCTGAACAATCAGAATATTCCTAATTTAAGTCGGTCATTGTCTAAAACAGACTGACTTAAATTCCAGTTTAATGCCCACCTGTACATTTTGGCGACGCTGGAGCCTTGACCAATTCAGCCCACTCTTCTGGCGAATAGGTATGTAATGCTAAAGCATGAAACTGCGGCATGAATTCAGCCAACGCACGATAAACCGCTTGCTGGCGCTTCACTTTATTAACACCGTTAAAGTCTTCAGAAACCAATGTCATTTTAAAGTGAGATTCAGGCGCTGGCCCTGAATGCATGTGACTCTCATTCAATAATTCAAAAAAAGTAATCTTAAAGTTTTCGTTTATGGCTTGTTCAATTTGTGGCTGTAACATCTACGTCTATCCTGGCTTTAAAGTTTATGAACTCTCGTTTAGAGTGCTCGTGTGATTTTACCATTATAAACTCAAGCAATCTGTCATTCATATTTTTTATAACCATATAACCTATAATGAATTATATTAACCTATTAACCCAACAGGAATCGACTATGTCCCTTTTAAAACCGATGCTTATCTTGAGTTTGTTTTTATTCAGTACATCACTCTATGCCGCTTCTACAAGCGTCAATACGACTGAGTTTAAACTTAAACCAGTGCCCGAGTTACAAGACCCCGTCTCGGACCGTTTCCCTGGGGATGCAGCAGAGCACAAAGCGGTCTATATGTTCAATAAATCAGATGCAGGCTATCAGCATGGCATCCTTAACTCAATGCAAGCGATGATCAAAAATATGGTAGCAATGTCGACATTGCCGTTGTTGCAATCGGTCCTGGCTTACATGTGCTTGCAAAAAACCACAACGTGAAGTGGATCCCTTAACGTATGAACGTGTCGCAAGTTTTGCGAAAGATTACAATGTCCGCTGGATTGCTTGCGGAAACACCATGAATACGATTCATTGGACAGACGCTGATATGCGACCGTTTGCAGAGTATTCAGAAGTCGGTGCGGCGGCAGTCGTCGTGTGCAAGAAGAAGGCTATCAATTACTGGTTTGGTAATACAACCAACTCTAACTTTCTGCCCAATAAAAAGGCGCTGTTAATTCAA